>CAZVNC010000040.1:0-10606 GCA_964628305.1 uncultured Ideonella sp. | reverse complement strand
CTTCCATTCGGCGACCAAGTTCCTCTCCGGCCACGGCACGGTGATCGGCGGCGTGCTGGTCGACAGCGGGAATTTCGACTGGGATCGCTCGCCGCGCTTTCCGGAGCTGACGCAGCCCTACGACGGTTTTCACGGCATGGTGTTCAGCGAGGAGAGCACGGTCGGTGCCTTCCTCTTGCGCGCACGGCGCGAGGGGCTGCGCGACTTCGGCGCCTGCATGAGCCCGCACACCGCATGGCTGATCCTGCAGGGCATCGAGACGCTGCCGCTGCGCATGGCGCGCCACGTCGAGAACACGCGCAGGATCGTTGCCTTCCTCGCCGCGCATCCCATGGTCGCCGCCGTCGCCTATCCGGAGCTCGAGAGTCATCCGAGCCATGCGCTCGCCTGCAAACTGCTGCCGCGCGGTGCCGGCGCGGTCTTCAGCTTCGACCTGAAGGGCGATCGCGAGCAGGGCAAGGTCTTCATCGACGCGCTGCAGATCTTCTCGCATCTCGCGAACGTCGGCGATTGCCGCTCGCTCGTCATCCATCCGGCATCGACCACCCACTACCGGATGGACGACGCTGCACTCGCGCAGGCCGGCATCACGGCAGGGACGATCCGGCTGTCGATCGGCCTCGAGGACGCGGACGACCTGATCGACGACCTGAAGCGCGCGCTGAAGGCGGCGGAGAAGGCGGCGGCGAAGCCGGGCGCCAAGGCCGCTGGCGTGAAAGCGGGCGCGTGATGGACCTCGTCGTCAACGGCAAGCGTGCCTACGCCTACACCGGCGGCAAGGCGTTCGACGCCGCCCTGCCCTGCATCGTTTTCATCCACGGCGCGCTGCACGACCACAGCATCTGGAACCTGCTCGCGCGCTGGTTCGCGCACCACGGGCACGCGGTGCTGGCGCTCGACCAGCCGGCGCACGGCCGAAGCGAGGGCCCGCCGCTCGGCAGCGTCGAGGAACTCGCCCGCTGGACGCTCGCGCTGCTCGACGCTGTCGGCGTGCGCGACGTGGCCTTCGTCGGCCACAGCATGGGCTCGCTGATCGCGCTCGAGGCGGCGGCGCGGGCGCCGGATCGCGCGACAAGGCTCGTGATGATCGGCACCGCTTACCCGATGAGGGTGTCGGACGCGCTGCTCGCGACGGCGCGCGAGCAGCCGCTGCGCGCGATCGACATGGTGAACGCCTTCTCGCACTCGAGCCTCGCGTCCAAACCATCGTTCCCCGGCCCCGGCATGTGGCTGCACGGCAGCAACCGGGCGCTGATGCGGCGCATGCAGGCCGGCGCGAACCGCGGCGGCTCGTGGCAGGGCAATCTCTTCGAGCACGACTTTCGCGTCTGCGACGCCTATGCGGGCGGTCTCGACGCCGCCGCACGCTTGCGCTGCCCGGCGACCCTCGTGCTCGGCGCGCGCGACCAGATGACGCCGCCGCGCGCGACGCGCGAGATCGCCGCTGCGCTGAAGGCGCGCAGCGTGCTGCTGCCTGCCGGGCACGCGCTGATGACCGAGGCGCCGAACGCGCTGATCGACGCGCTGCGCGACGCGCTGCTTTGACGGCGCCGCACACTCACGGCGCGACGATCTCGGCGAGCGGCAGCGCGTCGAAGTCCGCGCGCCGCCAGAAGCCCTGGATCGCGGGTGAGGCGTTGAGCAGGAGATGCGCCAGCAACGGGCGCGCCGGGGTCGCGGCCGGATCGCACAGCAGCACGTAGCGCGCGCTGCTGTCTTCGTCGAGGCGGCCGACCCAGTCGAGGTCGACGAGCGCATCGAGCAGCGGCTCGACCTGCAGCGGATCGATCCGCAGCCTGCCCCATAACTCCTCGGAGCTCAATCCGTGGCCGGCCTGGCCGCGCGCATTGATCAGTTCGCGCAGCATCGCCACCGCGAGGCCGAAGCGCGCGCCGGGCACGTCCTGCAGCGGACGCATGCGCGATTGCAGGCTCGGCGCGTAGGCGGCGATCACGGCGCCGAAGAGGACGATCAGCCAGCTCATGTAGGTCCACAGTAGAAAGATCGGCACCGTCGCGAACGCGCCGTAGACGAGCGAGTAGCCCGGGACGCGCAGCAGGTACCAGGCGAGCGCGCGCTTGGCCAGTTCGAAGCCAACGGCGACGAACAGGCCGCCTGCGATCGCATGGCGCCAGCGCACGTGGGTGTTCGGAATGAAGTGGTACATCGCCGACATCGCGACCGCGAGCATCGCGAACGCCAGCAGGTCGAACAGGAACCTGACGCCGCCGGGCGTGCCACCGACCAGCTCGCGCGACGCCGAGACCGCGAGCGACGTGACGCTGAGCGCGACGCCGAGCACGAGCGGCAGCAGGGTCGTCACGCCCCAGTAGATCAGCACCCGGCGCCCGAACGAACGCATCCGCCGCACGCGCCAGATGGCGTTCAACGCGCGGTCGATCGTTGCCATCAGCGCGAGCGCCGTGACGACGAGGAACGCGAAGCCGAGGCTGCCGACCTTGGTCGCCTGCTCGGCAAAGCTCGTGAGGCCCTGCATCACCGGCTGCGCGATGCTCGGCGGCACGAGGCTTTGCAGGAAGTAGCGCTGCAACGCGTCCTGGAAGCGGCCGAACATCGGAAACGCGCTGAACAGCGCGAGCGCGACCGTGACGAGCGGCACGAGCGCCATGATGGTCGTGAACGTCAGGCTGCTCGCGGTCAGGCCGAGGCGGTCTTCGCGAAAGCGCTGGCGCAGCACCTTGACGGTCTCGAGCCAGGGCCAGTCCTGCAGCGCGTGCAGCGCGCGCGACACCTCCTCGCCAGTGCTGGTCTGAGTCGACTCGCGGTTCATTGCTGGCATGATAGCCAGCGATGCCAAGCCCGAAATCGCAGAACGTCCCCGCGAGCATGCTGCCGCCCGTCGTCGCGTGGACGCGCGCGATCGCGGTCGGCAGCGTAGTCGCTCTGATCGTGCTCGGCCTCGCGTGGGAGCTGTGGCTTGCGCCGACCGGCAGCGGCTGGCTGGCGTTGAAGGTCGCGCCGCTCGCGCTGCCGCTGCCGGGCTTGATCCGCAACCGCCTCTACACCTACCGCTGGGTAACGCTCTTTGTCTGGCTCTATTTCATCGAAGGCGTGGTGCGCGCGGCGAGCGAGCGCGGCGTCGGCGCACTGCTCGCGCTGATCGAGGTCGGATTGACGATCGCGCTGTTCGTCACCTGCGCCGTGCATGTTCGCTGGCGGCTCGGGCACGCCGCCGCATCGAAGGCCGCCGCATGACGCCGCTCGTTCGCGCACTGGCCGACGCGGTGGGCGAAGCACATGTGCTGCACGACGGCGATCTGTCGGCATGGGAGATCGACTGGCGCAGACGCTACCGCGGCCGCGCGCTCGCCGTCGTGCGCCCGGCCACCACCGCCGAAGTCGCGGCCGTGCTGCGCGCCTGTGCCGAACACGGCGCGGGCGTCGTGCCGCAAGGCGGCAACACCGGGCTGGTCGGGGCGTCGGTGCCGGATGCGAGCGGCACGCAGATCCTGCTCAGCCTGACGCGGCTCGGGCGCATCCGCGCGATCGACCGCGCGAACCTGACGCTCACCGCCGAGGCCGGCTGCGTTCTGCAGTCGGTGCAGGAGGCAGCCGCCGCGCAGGGCCTGCTCTTTCCGCTCAGCCTCGCCGCCGAGGGCAGTTGCACGATCGGCGGCAATCTGGCGACGAATGCCGGCGGCACGCAGGTGCTGCGCTACGGCAATGCGCGCGAGCTGTGCCTCGGGCTCGAGGTCGTGACGCCCGACGGCCAGGTCTGGAACGGCCTGTCCGGGCTGCGCAAGGACAACACCGGCTATGCGCTGCGCGACCTCTACATCGGCAGCGAGGGTACGCTCGGCGTGATCACCGCGGCGACGCTGAAGCTCTGGCCGCAGCCGGCGGCAGTGACGACGGCAATGGCATCGTGCGCAACACTGGCCGATGCCGTGGCGCTGCTCGGGCTTTCGCGCACGCGACTTGGCTCCGCGCTGACCGGTTTCGAGGCGATGAACGAGTTCGCGCTGTCGCTCCTCGCGCCGAACCCGGCCGCGCCATGGACGGTGCTGCTCGAGCAGTCGGACAGCGAAGGCGAAGCGCACGCCCGCGGCCTGTTCGAAGCCCTGCTCGAGACGGCGTTTGAGACCGGGCTCGTCGCCGACGCCGCGGTGGCAGAGAGCATCGTCCAGTCGCGCGCGATGTGGCATCTGCGCGAATCGATTCCGCTCGCGCAGGCCGAGGAAGGGCTCAACATCAAGCACGACATCGCGCTGCCCGTCTCGCGCATCGCCGACTTCGTCGCTGCGACCGACGCCGCACTGCTGCGCGCTTTCGCCGGCGCGCGCCTGGTCGACTTCGGCCATCTCGGCGACGGCAACCTGCACTACAACGTGCAGGCACCCGAAGGCGTTGCGGCGGCCGATTTCCTGCAGGCGAACGAGGCCGCGGTGAACGCGATCGTCTACGACGCGGTGCTCGCGCACGGCGGCTCGATCTCGGCCGAGCACGGCATCGGCGCGCTCAAGCGCGACGAACTCGCACGCCGCAAGCAGCCGCTCGCGCTCGATCTGATGCGCAGTATCAAGGCCGCGCTCGACCCGCAAGGACGGATGAACCCGGGACGGGTGCTGTAGACGGGCGCTGCCGTCGGGCCGCGCGACTGCGCGACGAACGCGAACGAACTACTGCAGCGGCCCCTTCAGCGCCGGTGGCGTGGGCAGCGCCATCACCTCGATGCCCTCGTCGGCCAGCGATTGCGCCTCGCCGGGAGACGCCTGGCCGCGGATACCGCGTGCCGGCACTTCGCCGTAGTGGATGCGGCGCGCCTCTTCCGGGAAGCGTTCGCCGACGTCCTCGGTGTTGGCCATCACCTTGCGCATCGCGCGCAGCCACTTGGCCTGCGGATCGTCGGGCGCGGGAAGTGCATGCGTCGTCTCGGTCGGTCTGGACGACGAAGACGAGCGGTTCAGGCGCGGCGCGCTCGGCAGGCGCTGGACGTCGACATCACCGCACAGCGGGCAGGCGAGCAGCCCGCGTTCGCGCTGCGCCGCAAGGTCGTCGTCGGACGCGAACCAGCCTTCGAAACGGTGGCCCTGCGTGCAGCGCAGATCGAGGACCTTCATGGCCGCATTATCGACGCCCGCACCTGATCGGCACTCCCCCATTCGAGCGGCCACTGTCCTGCGCGCCAGCGCGCGAGCCACAGCAGGCCGACGAGTGTCTTGGCGTCGGTCAGTTCGCCGCGCAGGGCGAGGGCATGGAGTTCGTCCTCACTCGCGATCACGACGTCGACGAATTCGCCGGCATCGAGATGCTGCTCGCCCGGCGTGAGGCCGCGCGCGAACCAGACGTCGATCGCTTCGGTCGAGTAGGCGATCGCGTTGTGCATGACGCCGGCATACGCCCATTCGCGCGCCTTGTAGCCGGTCTCTTCGGTCAGTTCGCGCACCGCACACTCGAACGGCGGCTCGCCGGCGTCGAGTTTGCCGGCCGGGAACTCCAACATCGCCCGCCCCATCGGGTAGCGGTACTGGCGCTCGACAACGAGCCGCCCGTCGTCCAGCAGTGCAACCACCATTACCGCCCCGGGATGGACGATGTATTCGCGCGCCGAGGTCGTGCCATCGGGCAGCCGCACCTCGTCGCGCCGGGCGTCCAGAAACCGACCCAGATAGACCTGGGTGCCCGCGATGCCGATCTCGCGCAGTTGCGGATCCGCCTGCGGATCGACCGGTGCGATGGTCGGCGACATCGTCACGATTTCGCGCTCGGCGCCACCCATCGCACCCCGCGGCCGGTCGCGGCAGCCGCAGGCGGCCTCACGTCGCGAGCGCCCGCACGATCGCGTGGGTGCACAGCGCCATCAGGCCACCGGGCAGGATGCCGAACAGCACGATCGCCGCGCCGTTCAGCGAGAGCAGCGCGCGCACGTCGGTGCCGGCGACGATCGGCGCCGTATCCGCCGGCTCGTCGAAGTACATCACCTTGACGATGCGGATGTAGTAGAAGGCGCCGACCAGCGACAGCAGCACCGCGATCACGGCGAGCGCGATGTAGCCCGGCTGATTCGTCGTCACGATCGACTGCAGCACCGCGAGCTTGGCGTAGAAGCCGACCGTCGGCGGAACGCCGGCGAGCGAGAACATGAAGAGCGACATCACGCCCGCGAACCACGGGCTGCGCCGGGCCAGCCCCTTGAAGTCCTCGATCCGGTCGGCCTCGAAGCCGCGCCGCGACAGCAGCAGGATGGTCGCGAACGCGCCGAGCGTCGTGAAGACATAGACGACTATGTAGAACAGCGCCGAGCTGTAGCCGTTGGCGGCCGAGTAGGTGTTGCCCGCGATCACTGTCGGCGTGAAGCCGAGCAGCATGAAGCCCATGTGCGCGATCGACGAGTAGGCCAGCATGCGCTTGATGTTGGTCTGCGCGATCGCGGCGAGGTTGCCGAGTGCCATCGAAGCGACCGAGACCACGATCAGCATCTGCTGCCAGTCGACCGCGAGGCCCGACATCCCCTCGACGAGCAGACGAAATGTGATTGCGAACGCGGCAAACTCGGGGGCGCAGCCGATGAGCAGCGTGACCGGCGTCGGCGCACCGTCGTAGACATCGGGCACCCACATGTGAAACGGCACCGCGCTCAGCTTGAAGGCCAGTCCGGCGACGATGAACACGAGCCCGAAGGCGAGCACCGTCTTGTTGATCTGGCCGGTCGCGATCGCCTTGAAGACCTCGGGGATGTCGAGCGTGCCGGTCGCGCCGTACATCATCGACAGCCCGTAGAGAAGGAAGCCGCTGGCGAGCGCGCCGAGGACGAAGAACTTCATCGCCGCTTCGGTCGCCGGCGGATGGTCGCGGCGCAGCGCGACGAGCGCATACAGGCTCAGCGACATCAGCTCGAGACCGAGGTAGATGACGAGGAAGTTGTTCGCCGACAGCATGACGAGGATGCCGAGCAGCGAGAAGAGCGCGAGACTGAAGAACTCGCCGTTGAGCATCTCTCGCTGCGCGGCGTGCGCGCGCGAATAGACGAGCACCGCGATCACCGCGATGCAGGCGAAGAAGCCGAGCAGATGGCCGAGCGGATCGGAAACGACCATCCGATCCATCGCGTAGACCGTCAAGCCGGCGCTGAAGTCGGAGAAGTGCATCGCGGCGACGACAGCGAGCGTCAACTGCGTGACGACGTAGGTCGGCTTGCGCATCGGATCGGTGACGAACAGGTCGAGCAGCGTGACGACGCACGCCATCGTCAGCAGGACGATCTCGGGGTAGACGGAGAGCCAGTTCATGTGTCAGCAGACCCTGTTCAATTCAGCTTGGACACGGACACGTGGCGCAGGAGTTCGGCGACCGAAGGCTGCATCACGTCGGTGAACGGCTTCGGATACACACCCATCCAGAGCACGGCCGCGGCGAGCATCCCGAGCACCAGGATCTCGCGCGCGCTGATGTCGCGCAGCGCGCGGACCTCGTCGTTGCCGATCGCGCCGAAGTAGACCCGCTTGACCATCCACAGCGTATAGGCCGCGCCGAGAAAGAGCGCGAACGCGGCGAGCAGGCCGATCCAGAAGTCGAACCGCACCGAGGCGAGGATCACCATCCACTCGCCGACGAAGCCCGACGTGCCGGGCAGACCGACGTTGGCCATTGCGAAGAAGATGACAAACGCGGTGAAGGTCGGCATCGTGTTGACGACGCCGCCGAAGCGCGCGATCTCGTGCGTGTGCATGCGGTCGTAGAGCACGCCGATGCAAAGGAACATCGCGGCCGAGATGAAGCCGTGCGAGATCATCTGCACCAGTGCGCCGGCGATGCCGAGGTCGTTGAAGATGAAGAAGCCGAGCGTGACGAAACCCATGTGCGCGATGCTCGAGTACGCGATCAGCACCTTCATGTCCTTCTGCACAATCGCGACGTAGCCGATGTAGATGACCGCGATCAGCGAGAAGGCGATGATCAGCCACGCCCATTCGTGCGACGCGTCGGGCGTGATCGGCAGCGAAAAGCGCACGAAGCCGTAGGCGCCGAGCTTGAGCATGACCGCGGCCAGCACCGCCGAGCCGCCGGTCGGCGCTTCGGGGTGGACGAGCGGAAGCCAGGTGTGCACCGGCCACATCGGCACCTTGACCGAGAACGCGGCGAAAAATCCGAAGAACAGCAGCGTTTGCGCCGTCATCGGCAGCGGCAGCTTCTGCCAGGTGAGGATGTCGAAACTGCCGCCTGATTCGTAGTACAGGTAGATCATCGCGATCAGCATCAGCAACGATCCGGCGAAGGTGTAGAGGAAGAACTTGAACGCCGCGAAGATGCGGTTGGGCCCGCCCCAGATGCCGACGATGATGTACATCGGGATCAGCGTCGCCTCGAAGAAGACGTAGAACAGCATGCCGTCGAGCGCGCTGAAGACGCCGATCATCAGACCCGACAGGATCAGGAACGAGGCCATGTACTGGGCCACGCGGTCGGTGATCGACTCCCAGCCTGCGATCACGGTGACGAGCGTGATGAACGACGTGAGCAGCACGAACCAGACCGAGATGCCGTCGACGCCGAGGTGGTAGCGCATGTTCAGGCGCTCGATCCAGGCGAAGTTCTCCTCGAACTGCATCGCGGCGCTCGCCGCGTCGAAGCCGGTGACGAGCGGCAGCGTGACGAGAAAACCGGCCAGCGCGGCAGCCAGCGCCAGCCAGCGAACGGCCTGCGCCTGCGCGTCCCTGCCGAGCGCAAACAGCAGCACACCCGACGCGATCGGCACCCAGATGGCCAGACTCAACAAACCCATGTTCTAGTTCTCCGTGTCCTCGGTGCGGGCAACGCTTGCTTGCGGCGCCATCAGCGCGCCAGCAGCACGCCGAGGTAGGGCCACAACTGCCAGGTCATCAACCCGACCACACCCAGGATCATGACGAGCGCGTACCAATAGAGGTAGCCCGACTGCAGGCGGCGCACGACGCCCGCGACGGCGCCGACGGTGCGCGCCGAGCCGTTGACGATCAGACCGTCGATCAAGCCCATGTCCGTGCCGCGCCACAACACGCGGCCGAGCAAACGCGATCCGCCGGCGATGACGTTCTCGTTGAACCAGTCGGCGTAGTACTTGTTGTCGAGCACGCGATTGATGAAGACGAAGCGCGACTTGATCGCGGCCGCAATGTCGGGCCGCGCGATGTAGCACAGCCAGGCGGTCGCGAAGCCGGCCAGCGCCAGCCAGAAAGGCAGCGTCGTCACGCTGTGCAGCGCCATCGCCAGCGGACCGTGGAATTCCGCGCCGAGTTCGTGCATCGCGCCGTGGCGCGCGGCGTCGACGACGATCGAATCGGCGAAGAAGCTCCCATGGAGCATCGGGCCGATCGTGAAGTAGCCGATCACGACCGACGGAATCGCAAGCAGCACGAGCGGCAGCGTCACGACCCAGGGCGACTCGTGCGGCGCGTGTCCGTGGCCATGATCATGGTCGTCGGGAGCCGGGTGCGGCTTGTGATGGAAGTTCTCCTTGCCGTGAAAGACGAGGAAGTAGACGCGGAACGAGTAGAGCGCGGTCACGAACACGCTCGCCATGACGGCGAAATGCGCGTAACCCGAGCCCGCGATCCGGCTCAGCGCCACCGCCTCGATGATCGTGTCCTTCGAATAGAAGCCGGAGAAGAACGGCGTCGCGACGAGCGAGAGCGTCGCGAGCAGGAACGTGATCCAGGTGATCGGCATGTACTTGCGCAGGCCGCCCATGTTGCGGATGTCCTGGTCGTGGTGCATGCCGATGATCACCGAGCCGGCGCCGAGGAAGAGCAGCGCCTTGAACGCGGCATGCGTCATCAGGTGGAAGACGCCGGCCGCGTACGCAGACGCGCCGAGCGCGACGGTCATGTAGCCGAGCTGCGACAGCGTCGAGTAGGCGACGACGCGCTTGATGTCGTTTTGCACGACGCCGAGCAGCCCCATGAAGAGCGCCGTCGTCGCGCCGATCACGAGCATGAACGAAAGCGCCGTGTCGGACAGCTCGAACAGCGGCGACATGCGCGCGACCATGAAGATGCCGGCGGTCACCATCGTCGCGGCGTGGATCAGCGCCGAGATCGGCGTCGGGCCCTCCATCGAGTCGGGCAGCCAGACGTGCAGCGGCACCTGCGCGCTCTTGCCCATCGCGCCGACGAAGAGGCAGATGCAGGCGACGGTGATGAGCATCCAGGCTTCGCCGCCAAACGGGTTGGCGAAGGGGAGCGCGGCCAGCGCCTGGCCCTTGGCGAAGGCCTCAGCGTAGTTGAGCGTGCCGGCGTAGGCGGCGATCAGGCCGATGCCGAGGATGAAGCCGAAGTCGCCGACGCGGTTGACGATGAAGGCCTTCATGTTGGCGAAGATCGCGCTCGGCTTCGCGTAGTAGTAGCCGATCAGCAGATAGGACACCAGGCCCACCGCTTCCCAGCCGAAGAAGAGCTGCATGAAGTTGTTGCTCATGACGAGCATCAACATGCTGAACGTGAACAGCGAGATGTAGCTGAAGAAGCGCTGATAGCCGCCCGGCGAGGTCTCGTCGTCGGCCATGTAGCCGATGGTGTAGATGTGCACCATCAGCGAGACGAAGTTGACGACGACCATCATCATCGCCGACAGGCCGTCGATCAGGAAGCCGACCTCCATCTTCAGGCCG
>CAZVNC010000039.1:0-10642 GCA_964628305.1 uncultured Ideonella sp. | reverse complement strand
GCGGGCACGTGCCCGCAGCCTCGTCGCGCCTTGCCGGCACGCCGCAGCGCAGCCCGTTCAGGCGCGTCCAACTGCCGAATCTAGGCTGAGCCTCCCCCGAACGGGGGGAACCCCCATCGCGACCGCTTTGCTTCCCACCTGAAGGGGACGCGCCGACGCCGCGCGTTTCCTAAAGTGTGCGCAACGTTCAAGAGGACGAGGCGCACATGCAAACCACCCCCAACCCGAGACCGCAGCGCGGTGTCACGCTGATCGAATCGGCGGTCGTGATGGCGGTCGCCGTGATCGCGCTGTCGACCGTCGCGCCCAGCCTGCAGGGCCTGATCGAGCGCAAGCGCCTCGAAGGCGTCGCAACCCAGCTCGCAACCGATCTGCAGTACGTTCGAACCGAAGCCGTCGCCCGCAACGCACCGCTGCGCCTGAGCTTCTACGCCGACGGCGCAGGTAGTTGCTACGTCATTCACAGCGGTTTGCGCTCGCAGTGCGCCTGCAGCGGCCCGCAGCCGGCCGCCTGCAGCGGCGGCGCGGTGCAGATCAGGACCGTCTATCTGCCGGCCGCCGAGCGCGTCGCGGTGCAGGCAAGTGCCAACTCGATCCTGTTCGATCCGCTGCACGGCACCAGCACGCCGACCGGCACCGCCCGCGTGACCGGGACGCCGGGCGCGATCCATCACGTCGTCAACGTCATGGGCCGGGTTCGCTCCTGCTCGCCGGCGCCGTCGCTGCCGGGCTACCGCGCCTGCTGAGCGCGGCGCCACACCTCCGCTTCGCTTTCACCTTCGGGAGACTCACGATGACAAGCACGCTGCGCCGCCGCCAGGCAGGCTTCTCGCTCATCGAGCTGACAATCGCGACCGCCGTCTCCGGCGTTCTGGCCTCGGTCGCCTACCCGAGCTACAGCAGCGTGGTGCAGAAGATGCGCCGCACCGAGGCGCTGGTCTCGATGATCCAGTTGCAGCAGGCCGAGGAGCGCTGGCGCTCGGGCAATGGCCGCTTTGGCACAATCGAGGAGATCGGTGCCGCGGGCGCGGTCGCCGGCCGCAGCTACGCGTTCAGCGTCGGCGCAATCTCGGCCTCGGGCTACGAGCTGCTGGCCGTCGCGACCGGCGCCCAGGCGCGCGACACGAATTGCCGCTACCTGCGGCTCGTCGTCGACGGCGCCAACGTGAGCACGCGCTCGGGCTCGACCGAAAGCACCGACAACGCGCCGCAGTCGGATCGCAAGTGCTGGAACGTGTGATGAACGGCATCCGGTTCCCTGGCAATGCGGGACGCGGCTTCACGCTCGTCGAACTGCTCGTCGGCCTGGCGCTCGCGCTGCTCGTCGTCGCCGGCGGCGGTGCGCTGCTGACAAGCCAGATCCGCGAACATCGCGCCCTCGTCCTCGAAGCGCGCCTGATGCAGGACCTGCGCACCGCCGCCGACCTCGTCGCACGCGATCTGCGCCGCGCCGGCTACTGGGGCGACGCCGGTGCCGGCGTATGGGCCGCAGCCGTTCCGGCGCGCGCCAACCCCTACGCCGCGCTCGCGCCGGACGATGCAGCGTCGGACGCCGCCAGCCTGCGCTATTCGCGCGACGCGATCGAGAACCACGTCGTCGACGGCAACGAGCAGTTCGGCTTTCGGCTGCGCAACCGGGCGATCGAGATCCAGCTCGGCAGCGGCAACTGGCAGGCGCTGACCGATGCGACGCTGCTCGCCGTGACCGGCTTCGTCATCACGCCGCAGACTGCAACGATCGCCCTCGGCACGAATTGCAGGGCGCCATGCCCGACCGAAGACGAATCCTGCCCGCGCCAGCGGCTCACGAGCTTCGCGCTCGAGATCAGCGCACACGCGCTGGCCGATGCCGCCGTCACCCGCACCGTTCATGCGCTGGTGCGGGTTCGCAACGACGCGACGGCCGGCACCTGTCCGGCTTGAGTGCAAGACGAGAGGAGACCCGGCATGAACTGCTCCCTTCAACAGCGCGGCGCGGCAACGCTCGGCATCACCATGCTGCTGCTCTTCATCGTCATGCTCGTCGCCGGCATCGCGAATCGCAATCTGATCTTCGAGCAGCGCGCATCGGCCAACCAGTGGCGTTCGACCCAGGCCTTCGAGGCCGCCGAGGCCGGGCTAGAGTGGGCGCAGGCGATGCTTGCAAGCGACGTCCTGATCGGCGCCGACTGCAAGCCCGACGCCGCAGCCGGCAACACGACGTTTCGCGAGCGCCTGCTCGACGTCGACGCCGACACGCATGTTTTCAGCGCGCGGACCTGGAACGACGGCGGCAACGTCGTGCCGCTCCAGGCGGCGTGCGCGCGCAGCGGTGAGGGCTGGGATTGCAGTTGCCCGCGTGAAGGCCACCCGCTGCTCGACGCTCCTGGCGCCACCGGCGCGCATCCGGCGTTCACGATCCGCTTCGTCGCCTTGGCTCGAGCCGGTCAGGTCCAGCTCGTCGCAACCGGCTGCGACCGCTTGGCTGCCGACTGCCTGCCCGGAGCACCGGCAAGCGAAACGGGGCGCTCCACGGCGCACGCGCAGATCACGCTCGGCCTGTTGCCGGCGCTCGCGGCGATGCCGACTGCGGCGCTGACGGCGGTTGGCGTGATCGACGCCAACGGCGCGATGACGCTCGCCAACACCGACGCGCGCGCCGGCGGCGTGACGGCGCACTCCGGCGGCACGATCACACTCGCCGCCGCGACGCTCGAGACCTTGCCGGGAGTCCCGGTCGAAACTTCGCTTGCCGAACGCGACGAAATGCTCGCCGCGCTCGACGCCGACCGTGGGACTGCTCTCTTCCTCGGCCTGACCGCCGCGCGTTGGCAGCGCTTGCCCGGCCTGCAAACGATCACCTGCCCGGACGATTGCCGCGCGGCGCTGGAAGACGCGCTCGGCACCGGGCAGCGGCGCATCGGCATCACGAACGGCCTGCAGATCGCCGGCCCGGCGACTCTCGGTTCACCCGAGCGGCCGATCCTGCTCGTCGTCGAAGGACCGTTGCAGCTTTCCGGCGGCGTGCAGATCCACGGCGCCGTCGTCCACCTCGCAACAGCGTGGGACACGAGCGGCACCCACGATGCGCGCATAGCCGGCGCCGTGATCGCCACCGGCAATGTGATCGGCGACGGCACGCCGACGATCACCTACGACCGCGCGGTGCTCGATCGGCTGCACGGCGAAGCCGGCGTCCTTGTCCGCGTCGCCGGAAGCTGGCGCGACTTCTGATCTGCGACCTGCATCGAGAGGAGATCGGCCATGCACGCCAGACACCATCCGCACCGCCGCGAACACGGCTTCGCGCTGCTCGAAGCCTTGATCGCCGCCGTACTCGTCGCCGCCGGCGCGGTCGCGCTGCTGTGGCTGCAAGGCGAGCTGCGCTACAACGCCGACGCCGCGCGCCAGCGCACCGAGGCGGCGCGCCTGGCGCAGGCCGACATCGAGCGGCTGCGCGCCTTCGTTGCCGTCGACGGTGATTCGCCGGCCTGGAGCGAGATCGCAGACGACGTGCAGGACGCGACGCCGGACGCGAGTCCGACCCGCTACACGCTGACGCGCCTCGTGCAGACCGACGCGCTGCTGGCGTTGAAGACGATCGAAGTCACGCTGCGCTGGAACGACCGGCGCGGACAGCCGCAGCAATTGAGCCTCGCGACGCTGATCGCGGGTCACGACCCGGCCCTCGCGGGTGCGCTCGGCCGGCCGCGCCCCGCTATCGAACGGCACTGACGCCCGATCCGGCGGCCGCCCGCGGCGCATGGCGTGACGCAGAATCACGCCATGCGCCAACTCCATGCAAGGGGCGCGCGATGCCGATGACGTCCCGCGCCGACCCGCCCTTCTCCGCTGCCGACGCCGACGCGATGCGCGACGCATTGGCGCTCGCGCAATCGTCGGTCGGCCTGTCCGACCCGAACCCGCGCGTCGGCTGTGTGATCGCGGCCGCCGATGGCCGCGTCCTCGGCCGCGGCTACACGCAGGCGGCGGGTGCGGCGCACGCCGAAGTGATGGCGCTGGCCGATGCCGCAGCACTTGGCGCCGACGTTCGCGGTGCGACGGCGTACGTCAGCCTCGAGCCGTGTTCGCACCACGGCCGCACCCCGCCGTGCTGCGACGCGCTGATCGCCGCCGGCGTAGGGCGCGTCGTCGTCGCGGTGCAAGATCCGAATCCGCTCGTCACCGGCCAGGGGATAGCGCGGCTGCGCGCGGCCGGAATCGAGGTCGCGGTCGGCCTCCAGGGCGACGAAGCGCGCGAGCTGAACATCGGCTTCTTCTCGCGCATGACGCGCGGCCGGCCGTGGGTGCGGATGAAGGTCGCGATTTCGCTCGACGGCCGCACGGCGCTGGCCGATGGGCAGAGCCAGTGGATCACCGGCGCCGCGGCGCGCGCCGACGGCCATGGCTGGCGCAAGCGGGCCGGCGCGGTGCTGACCGGCGTCGGCACGGTGCGAGACGACAACCCGCGCCTCGACGTGCGCCTCGCCCCGACGGCGCGCCAGCCGCTGCGCGTGATCGTCGACTCCAAGCTCGGCACGCCTGCCGCCGCACGCATTCTCGACGCGCCAGGCGACGTGCTGGTCTATGCCGCAACGCCGTCTGCCGAGCGCGTTGCCGCGCTGCAGGCGCGCGGCGCCGAGGTCGTCGCGATGCCCGACCGGGACGCCAGGGTCGATCTGCGCGCGGTGCTCGCCGACCTCGCCGCGCGCGGCATCAACGAGTTGCACATCGAGGCCGGCAGCAAGCTGAACGGCGCGTTCGTGCGCGAAGGCCTGGTCGACGAATGGCTGGTCTACGTCGCGCCGCGCCTGCTCGGCGCCGGCCGCGATCTGGCGAGCTTCGGTCCCCTCGCATCACTGGCCGACGCCGTTGCGCTGCGCTATTGCAGCGTCCTGCGCATCGGCGACGACCTGCGCCTGCTGCTGCGCAAGGCGGGCGACGCAGCGCCCTGACTTCGGATCTGGGGCGGCATTTCCTCTGCGAGAATCGGCCCATGTTCACCGGCATCATCACCGGCATCGGCCGCATCGTCGCGGTCGATGCGCTCGGCGGCGACGCCGCGCACGGCAAGCGCCTCACGCTCGCCGCGCCGCGCGGCTATCTGGACGACGCCGGGCTCGGCGACAGCATCGCGCTGAACGGCGCATGTATGACGGTCACGTCGCTCGACGCCGCGGCGGATCGCTTCACGATCGACATCTCGGCCGAAAGCCTCGCCAAGACCGCGGGGCTCGCCGATGCCGGTGCCGTGAACCTGGAGAAGGCGTTGCGGGCGAACGACCGCCTGGGCGGCCATCTGGTCAGCGGCCACGTCGACGGTGTCGGCACGGTCACGCGGCTTGCGCCGGTCGGCGAGTCGTTCGAGTTGCGCGTACTCGCGCCGGCCGCGCTGGCGCGTTTTCTGGCGCTGAAGGGCTCGATCACCGTGAACGGCGTGAGCCTGACGGTGAACGACGTGCGCGATGTCGATGGCGGCTGCGAATTCGGCATCAACCTCGTCCCGCACACGATGGAGAACACGACGCTCGGCGGCCTGGCCGCCGGCCGGCGCGTGAATCTCGAGATCGATCTGATCGCGCGCTACGTCGAGCGCATGCTCGGCGCCGGCGCATCGGTCCATGGACCGGCGAGCGCATAGATCGCCACCTCGCTACTGCGTCCCTTGACGCGCGCCGAAGGCAGCGGCGACAGGTTCGATGACGACGCGAGCAACGCCTGCGTCGCCGCGCTGACGAGCACCGTGGTGCCCAACTCCTTGTTCAGCGCCTGGATGCGCGACGCGACGTTCACCGCGTCGCCGACCAGTGCGTAGGACAGCCGCTCGCTGCTGCCGATGTTGCCCGCGATCACGGTCCCGCTGTGGATGCCGATGCCATGGCGCAGCGCGGGCTTGCCCTGCGTCTGGCGCGCCGCGTTGAAAGCGTTCAGGCGTTCACCCATCGCACGCGCCGCCGCCAGCGCGGCATCCGCGTGCCCGTTTGTCGCGATCGGCGCACCGAACACGGCCTCGATCTCGTCGCCGATGAACTGCAGCACGAGGCCGCCTTGGGCGCGGATCGCGGCGTCCATCTCGGCGAAGTAGGCGTTCAGATCGGCGACCACCTCGGCCGCCGGATGCGACTCGACCCACGGCGTGAAGTCGCGCAGATCGGCGAACAGGATCGTCACGTCGAGCGTCGCGCCCGCGCCCGACACTCGACCGGCGAGGATCTCGTCGCGCACCTCGGGACTGACGTACTTGCCGAAGGTCTCGCGAATGGTCTCGCGTTCGCGCAGCCCGTGGACCATGCTGTTGAAGCCCTCGGCGACGGCGCCGATCTCGTCGTTCGAGACCACCGCACAGCGCGTGTCGAGTTCGCCGCGCTGCACGCGCGCCATCGCGCGCTGCACGTCGCGCAACGGCTGGGCGATGCTCGCCGCGACCAGCGTCGCGAGGCCGACCGATACCGCGATGCCGCCCAGTGCGAGCGTGACGACAACAAGGTTGAGATTGCGCACGATCGCCGCCGCCGACGCCGCGTCGGCCGTGCGCAAGGCGTCGGCGCGCGTCAGCGCGGCCACCGCGAGCACCGCCAGCGGCATCAGGCCGAGCAGCAGGAACACCGCGAGCAGCCGCGTGCGCACGCGCAGCCGGGCGACGCCCAGCGCGCCGAGTTCGCCGTCCGGGATCAGGCGCGGCAGCTCGGCGCGCAGCAGGCGTTCGGCGGCGAAGTACAGGAACGCCGTCACCGTCGGCCCGGCGACGAGGCTGATGCCGAACACCTGCCGAAGCGAGCGCTCGAGAGTGAACTCTCCCTCGAGCGCCGGCCACAAGACGCCCCAGAGCAGGCCCGCCGCGAGCCAGCCGGCGCCGCTCGAGAGGGCGACGAGGGCTGGCGCCAGCAAGATCCGGCGGCGTGCGGGATCGCCTTGCGGCCCGGGCAGGGGCAAGCCGCCGCGCGTCGCCCCAGGCACGTCCCAGCGCCGCGACAGCCAGCGCCCGATCACGACCAGAACAGCAAAACCGAGGATGAAGAAGAGCGCCTCGCCGGCACCGACGCCGCCCCCGCCGAGCGCGGTCGGGTCGATGGCATTGAAGTAGGCCGACGTGAGCAGCGCGCCGCCCAGGTTGCCGAGCACGGCAAGGGCCGTAATGCGGGTGCGAAAGGAAAAGCGCGGAGTCATGGTCGGGCGCGCGGCTGCGGCGTGTTCGATCGCTGCGGGTGCGCCCGGGCATTGTGCGGCCGGCGGCGGGGCCGGCGTCGTTGCATCTGCACGCGGCAGGCGAAGCGCAGAGCGAAGCGAGGCCCCGCCTACAATCGCGGCATGGCCATTTCCCCTGTTCCCGAACTGGTTGCCGACCTCGCTGCCGGCCGCATGGTGATCCTCGTCGACGAGGAGGATCGCGAGAACGAGGGCGACCTCATTCTCGCCGCCGAGCACGTGACGCCCGAGGCGATCAACTTCATGGCCAAGCACGGCCGCGGCCTCGTCTGCCTGACGCTCACGCGCGAGCGCTGCGAGCGCCTGCGCCTGCCGCCGATGACGACGCGCAACGGCGCACCGCACGGCACCGCGTTTACGGTCTCGATCGAGGCCGCCAGCGGCGTGACGACCGGCATCTCGGCAGCGGATCGCGCGCGCACCGTGCGGGCGGCGGTCGCGCGCGACGCGCAGGCGAGCGACCTTGTCCAGCCGGGCCATATCTTTCCGCTCCAGGCTGCCGATGGCGGCGTGCTGATGCGCGCCGGCCACACCGAGGCCGGCTGCGACCTTGCGGCGATGGCCGGGCTGACGCCCGCGGCCGTGATCTGCGAGGTGATGAACGACGACGGCACGATGGCGCGGCTGCCCGACCTCGAGCGCTTTGCCGCCGAGCACGGCCTGAGAATCGGCACCATCGCGGCGCTTATCGAACACCGCAGCCACACCGAGTCGCTGATCGAGCGCGTCGCGCGCCGCCGCCTCGCCACCGCGCAGGGCGAGTTCGACTGCCACGTGTTTCGCGATCGCAGTGGTGGCGTTCACCTCGCGCTCGCGCACGGCACGTGGGAGCCGACCGACGACGTGCTGGTCCGCGTGCACGAGCCGCTGTCGGTGATGGACCTGCTCGACAACGCCTGCCGTGCGCACTCGTGGCCGCTGGCGCGCGCGATGGTCGCCGTGCAACACGAAGGCCGGGGCGCGATCGTGCTGCTCAACTGCGGCGAGAGCGCGGCGTCGCTGCTCGCTCGCATGCTGCCCGAAACCGAGCGCCCGGCCGTACCACGCAATCAGCTCGACCTGCGCACCTACGGCATCGGCGCGCAGATCCTGCGTGAGCTTGGCGTGCGCCGCATGAAGCTGCTCGGCAGCCCGCGGCGCATGCCGAGCATGACCGGCTACGGCCTCGAAGTCGCCGGCTTCGTCGCCGCCTCCGACTGAGACGCGGCGGTCATGCAAGACGCCGACCACGGCCAGGCGCCCGACCTCGACGGCAGCGAGTTGCGCATAGCGATCGTCCAGGCGCGCTTCAACCGGCCGCTCACCGACGCATTGCGCGAAGCCTGCATCGCCGAATTGCGCGCCCTCGGCGTGCCCCCGTCGGAGATCGTGCAGGTCAGCGTCCCGGGGGCGCTCGAGGTGCCGATCGCGCTCGATGCACTTGCCGGCACCGAGCGATACGACGCGCTCGTCGCGATCGGCTGCGTCGTGCGCGGCGAGACGTATCACTTCGAACTCGTCGCCAACGAGAGCAGCGCTGGCGTCTCGCGCGTCGCGCTCGATCACCAGATCCCGATCGCCAACGCGATCCTGACCGTCGAGAACGAAGCCCAGGCCTGGGCGCGCGCCGAGGACAAGGGGCGCGATGCGGCGCGCGTCGCGGTCGAGATGGCGCTGCTGCTGGACGATTTGTCTTGACCACCGCGACCAGACCGCCCGCAGCGCGGCGCGCGGCGCCGAAATCGGCGCGCCGCCGCGCGCGCGAGATCGCGCTGCAGGGGCTCTACGAATGGTTGATCGCCGGCTCCGAGCCGGCCGTGATCGAGGCCCACCTGCGCGAGATCGACGGCTTCGCCAAATGCGACCAGCCGCACTTCGTGCTGCTGCTGCACGGCTGCATCGGCGAGGCGGCCGAGCTCGACGCCGCACTGGCCCGCCATGTCGATCGCAAGACCACCCTGCTGTCGCCGATCGAGCATGGCGCACTGATGATCGGCGCCTTCGAGATGAAGCACTGCATCGACATCCCGTACCGGGTCGCGATCAACGAGGCGGTCGAGCTGGCGAAGAGCTTCGGCGGCACCGACGGCCACAAGTACGTCAACGGCGTGCTCGACAAGGCCGCCATCGAATGGCGGCCCCAAGAGATCCAAGCCGCCCGTCAACGTCGCTGAGGGCCGCGCGCCACGTTCCGCTGCACGCGTTACAAACGCTTGCAGCGGCCGTGACACTTCGTGCGCAATATGGCGCGATGCGGACTGTAGCCGTTTCGAACGCCGCCATGGACTACCAAGACACCATCCTCTGCCCCTCCAGCGAAGCTCTCGCCCAGCACGGACTGACCTCCATGGACCGCCTCATCGCGTCCGATCCCGAGGTCCACACCGACTGGGCCCAGCTGGCCCTGCAAGAGGCCGATGACAAAGTAGCCTCGCCGGTCCCCGCCCGCGAAGGCGATGATCATCTGGGCCTGCAGATCGGCCGCTACGAGCTGATCCGCTGCTTGGGCGCGGGTGGCCGCGGCACCATCTACCTGGCCCGCGACCCACTGCTGCAGCGCGAAGTCGCGCTCAAGACCGTCAGCCTGACCGGCACGCTGCCCGAGCGCCGAGCCCAGGCGCAGGCGTTCTGGCAAGAGGCCCGGGCGGTTTCCGGCCTCAGCCATCCCCACATCGTCACCGTCTTCGATGCTGGCGCCCAAGACCATCAGTGCTACTTGGTGATGGAGCGGCTGCTGGGCAAAGACCTGCGAGACCTGCTGGCCAGCGGCTGGCGCCCCGAAATCCGCGAGGCCCTGCAAGTGGGCCGGCGCATCGCCGACGCGCTGGGCTATGCCCACGCCAAGGGCGTGATCCACCGGGACATCAAGCCTGGCAACATCTTCATGGTGGGCCGGACGCAGCCTCGCATCCTCGACTTCGGCATTGCCCGCCGGACCGGCGCCGGCCAAACCCAGAGCGGCGCCGCCAGCACCGACAACGAGATCGCCGTGTCGCCCTTCTACGCTGCCCCCGAGCTCTTGCAAGGCGGCCCCGTGGACAGCCGTGCCGACGTGTTCTCGGTCGGCGTCCTCTTGTACGAACTGCTCACCGGCCAGCGCCCGTTCCAGGGCCGTGACCTCAAGCAGATCACCGAGGCGGTCTGCGCCGACCATCCTTTGCCCCCGCATCACGTGCGGCCCGAACTGCACCCCGAGATCTCGGAATGGATCATGGGCGCCTTGCAGAAGCGGCCGGACGACCGCCTGCGCAGCGCACGTCTGCTGGGTCAAGGCCTGCGCCGATGCCTGCAACTGCAAGACGAGCGAGCCAAGGCCGAAGGTGCAGGACGCCCTCTGCCGGCCTCCACGCCATCCGGTTCGCTGGGTGAGCGTGTCAGCAACAACAGCCAGAGCAGCGCCGCCAGCACGACCGACAACACCGGCCCGCTGCGCCGCCCACGTTGGTTCATGCGCTGAAGTTGGGCCGTTGCGCTGGAG
>CAZVNC010000038.1:0-10948 GCA_964628305.1 uncultured Ideonella sp. | reverse complement strand
GACGACCTGCTGGTCGGGCTGCGCTGGATCACCGCCGACGTGCCCGAGGCCGGCGACCCGGTCTGGGCGCTGGCCGAGAGCTTCGTCGAGCGCTCCGACGCGAGCCCGGTGCAGCACGACGAGCGCAAGACCAAGGAAGGCTACCTGATGGACATGATCCGGCGCAGCCGCGCCGACGCGGCGATCGTGACCGCCGCCAAATTCTGCGAGCCCGGGCTGGACGAGCAGGTCGCCTGGTCCAAGCACCTCGACGAGGTCGGCGTGCAGTACCTGGTGCTCGAGTTCGAGGAAAAGATGAGCTCGTTCGAGCAGATGGCGATGCAGCTCGAGACCTTCGCCGAATCGCTGCTGTTCGCCACCGCCTGAGCACCAAGGAGATCCGTGATGGACACCGCCACCCTGGACCAGACCGCCGCCGCGGCCGCCGCTGCCGCCTTGACCACCCCGACCGCTGCATCCGCAGCCCCTGCCGCCGATGCCGGGTTCAACGCCCACCTGGCCGGCCAGCAGCTGATGAAGGACTGGTACGCCGGCCTCGAGCAGGCGCAGGCACGCGGCCAGAAGGTCGCCAACGTGTTCGTGATGGGCAACGCGGTCGAGATCCTGCGCAGCTTCGACTTCCAGCTGGTGTTCCCCGAGATCAACTCGCTGCAGACCGGCGTGCGCAAGGTGTCGCAGGAGTACCTGCGCGAGTCGGAGGACTACGGCTACTCGCCTGACGTGTGCTCCTACGTCAAGGCCGATGTCGGGCTGATCCTGCGCGAGCAGCAGCACCCGGCGGGCACGATCCCGAAGGCCGACATCGCGATCACGTCCAACATGTGCAGCACCTTCATCAAGTGGGGCGAGATCTGGGAGCGCATGCTGAAGATGCCGACCTTCACGCTCGACCTGCCGGGCCAGCGCGGCGGCAACTGGCAGGTGCGCCGCGGCGATGCGCAGCACATGGCCGACGCGCAGTGGGTCGAGGCGCAGTTCCGCGACCTGATCGCGCGCTGCGAGCGGATCACCGGCCAGCGCTTCGACTACGACCGGCTGGCCGAGGTCGAGGACCGCGTCAACCGCATGGTCGCCCACTGGAACAACGTGATGGCGCTGAACCGGGTCAGCCCGGCGCCGTTCAACGCGATGCTCGACGGCCTGACCTACATGGGCATCATGAACGTCTATCGCGGCACGGTTGAAGGCGTCGAGTTCATGCGCAAGCTCGAGGAGCAGTTGCGTGCCAAGGTCGCTCGCGGCGAAGGCCGGGTCGCCGAAGAGCGCTTCAGGCTGCTGTTCTCCGGCACGCCGTGCTACGTGTCGATGCGCCGGCTGATCGAGCTCTTCGAGAGCTGGGGCGGCGTGTTCGCCTATTCCGACTACCTGACTTTCGCCGCCGGCGGCATGGATGCGGGCGAAATGGCCTACGACACCGCGCGGCCGCTGGAAAGCCTGGCCGAAGTCACGGCACTCGCCGCCCAGCGCGGCATGTCCAACCAGTTCTTCGCCCACGAGCGGCTCGAAAAGCAGATCACGGACTACAACGTCGACGGCATCGTCTTCCACGGCATCAAGAGCTGCCGCTTCGTGTCCTCGGGCATGGCCGACACGCGCGGCTACCTGACCAAGAAGCTCAACGTGCCGAGCCTGTACATCGAGTCGGACCTGATCGACCCGCGCTACTGGTCCGACGCGCAGATCAAGAACCGCGTCGATGCATTCTTCGAATCGCTCGCCCAGCGCACCGGCGCGCCCAAGCCGGTGATCGATCTCGCGGCGCACGCGACCGCCCAACCTGGCGCGTAACCCACAAGGAGCAAAGCATGAAGTATTTTGGCGGCGTCGACGTCGGGTCGACACAGACGAAGGCAATCCTCATCGACGAGACCGGCAAGGTCGTCGGCCGAGCCCTGCTCGATATGGAAACCAGCATGATCACGGTCGCGGACGACGCCTTCAAGGCGGCACTCGCCGACGCCGGGATCAACCGCGAAGACGTGGCGCGCGTCGCCGGCACCGGTTACGGCCGCTACAACGTCAGCTTCGGCGACGAGCAGGCGACCGAGATCAGCTGCCACGCGCGCGGCGCGGTGGCGCTGTTCCCGAACACGCGCACCGTGATCGACATCGGCGGCCAGGACACGAAGGCGATCGCCGTCAAGCCCGACGGCCAGGTGGCCGACTTCACGATGAACGACAAGTGCGCCGCCGGCACCGGGCGCTTCCTGGGCGCGGCGTCGTATGCGCTCGAGATGAAGCTCGGCGATCTCGGCCCGCTCGCGATGAAGTCGCGCAACCCGGTGCGCATCACGACCACCTGCACGGTGTTCGCCGAATCCGAGATCATCAGCCACCTCGCCAAGGGCATCCTGCCCGAGGACGTGCTGATGGGCGTGCACCAGGCGATCACGAGCCGCTGCGTCGCGCTTGCGCGCCGCGTCGGCATCAACTCAGAGGTCACGTTCACCGGCGGCGTGAGCCGCAACGTGGCGATCGTCGACCTGATCGAGAAGGCCGTGAAGATGAAGATCAACGTCAGCCCGGACGCGCACTTCTGCGGCGCGCTCGGCGCGGCGCTGATGGCGCGCGAACACGCATCCCAACCGGTCGCGGCACAGCCCGTAGCCGAACCTGCTTAGGAGAACGACATGGTCAACGTGGTTGGCATCGACATCGGATCGACATATACGAAGGCGATCTGCCTGAACAGCGAGCGCGAAGTCGTCGGCACCGCAGTGCGGCGCACCGGCTTCAAGCTCGCGGTCGCCGCCGAAAGCGTGTTCGAGGACCTGCTGAAGAACTGCGGCCTGTCGCGCGATGACGTGAGCTACGTCGCCGCGACCGGCTACGGGCGCTACACGGTGCCGTTCCGGCACGCGCAGATCACCGAGTTGACGGCGCACGCCCAGGCTGCGGTGCACCTGTTCCCCGACACCCGCACCATCCTCGACATCGGCGGCCAGGACATCAAGGCGATCCGCGTCGACGGCGCGGGCCGCGTCACCGCCTTCCGTCTCAACGACAAGTGCGCGGCCGGCACCGGCGCCTTCCTCGAGAAGACGGCGCGCTACCTGGGGCTCACCACCGCCGACATCGGCCCTTATGCGATGCGCTCGACGGCGCCGAAAGAGATCAGCAGCGTCTGCGCGGTGTTCGCCGAATCGGAAGTCATCAACCATCTCTCGAACGGCATTCCGGCCGAGGACATCATGATGGGCGCGATGGTCTCGCTCGGCGGACGCGCAATCCAGTTGATGCGCCGCGTCGGCCTGCAAGGCGGCTTCATGCTCACCGGCGGCATGACCCGCAACGAGGCCATGGTGAAGGCGCTCGAGGAGTCGCTCGGCGAGAAATTCCATGTCGCCCCGAACGGTCTCGGCCAGTTGAACGGCGCCTACGGTGCCGCATTCATGGGGCTGCGCCGGATCGAGAAGCTCAGCGCCGAGGGCAAACCGATCCCGCCGACCGCCAGCCAGGAAGCCGACAGCGAGAAGGTCGCCGTGCGCCGCTGGTCGGCAATGGCGGCAACGCCCAGGGCCGGCAGAGCGAGCGAAGCCGCGCAGGCCGAGGAACTCACCGAGACCCCGGCCTAAGCAGCGCACTAGCGGGAAGCTTCGGCCGCCCCGGCGAATGCACGCCGCACAACCCCGAAAAGCCCGGCGCCCGGCACGCCGCGCCGGGCCCATCGACAGCGTTTGACTGTCGAGCAGAGAGGAGTACCGATGGAATCCATCAACGATTACATGATGAAGGACCACGCGATCTGCGACGCCACGTTCCAGCGTGCCGCCGACGCCGCGCGCGATGCCGATTGGGCGAAGCTGCAGAGTGAGTCCGGCGTCTTCCTGGCCCGCATCGCGCGCCACATCGATCTCGAGGAGAACCGGCTGTTCCCGGCCTTCGAGGAAGGCTCGGGAATGTCCGCCGGCGGCCCGACCGAGACGATGCGCGACGAACACGTCCAGATGCAACCGCTGTTCGCCCAGATGCGCGAAGCCGCGGCGGCGCAGAACGCGGCCAGCTACCTCGAAGCGTCGCGGGCACTGCACGACATCCTGCAGCAGCACAACATGAAGGAAGAGCAGATGATGTATCCGATGCTCGATCAGTCGCTCGGCCCGCAGGCTGCGGCAGCGATGGTCGACGAGTGCCGGCGCGCGCTCGAGGTGTAGGACCGCATCCGGCACGGCGCGCCGCTGCGGATTACGGCGCGCCGGCGCGAAGCGCCGTGTATCGTCGGCGCATGACACCCGGCGCCACCCCGCCGCCCGCGCACGATAGCCGCCGAGCGGTGGCGGGCGAGCGCTCCCGGGCCGCGACGCGCGGCGCGCAAGCCGCCCGATGAGCGAGACCCCTGCGTCCGCCGCAAGCGCTTCCGACGCGCCGGCGTTCCGATCGATCGCCGATCTCGTCGCCCTGTGCGCCCGCGCCGCGCCGCGCGCGAACGCGATCATCGATGCCACCGAGACGCTCGACTATGCAGCACTCGACGCCCTGATCGACCGCGTCGCCGCCGCCTTGCAGCGCGACGGCATCGCCCCCGGCGAGGCGGTCGCGGTCTGCGCCGCGAATTGCGCGCGCTACGCCGCCGTCTTCCTCGGCGCGTTGCGCGCCGGCGCCGCGCTCGCACCGCTCTCGCCTTCGAGCACGCCCGCGACCTTCGATGCCATGCTGCGCGACAGCGGCGCGCGCCTGCTTTTCGTCGACGCCCACGGCGCGGCGCTGCTTGGCGGCCGGGCCGCGTCGCCCGCACTCGTCGCGTTGCGCGATGGTGCCCCGGGGCGGCGGTTCGAAGACTGGATCGCGCCGGCCGGCAGCACGCCGCGGCGCGTCCCGATCACGCCGGAGATGGCGTTCAACATCATCTATTCATCCGGCACCACCGGCACGCCCAAGGGCATCGTGCAGCCGCACGCGATGCGCTGGTCGCACGTGATGCGCGGCGCCAAGCTCGGCTACGGCCCCGAAGCGGTGACGATGATCGCGACGCCGCTGCATTCGAACACGACGCTCGTCAGCTTCTTTCCGACCCTCGCCTTCGGCGGCTGCGTCGTGCTGATGGACAAGTTCGATGTGCTTCGCTATCTCGAGCTCGCGCAGCGGCACCGCGCGACGCATGCGATGCTCGTGCCGGTGCAGTATCAGCGGCTGCTGGCGCATCCGCGCTTCGGCGACTTCGACCTGCGCTCGTTTCGGATGAAGTTCTGCACCAGCGCGCCGTTTGCGGCCGCGCTGAAGGCCGACATCCTCGCGCGCTGGCCGGGCGGCCTCGTCGAGTACTACGGCATGACCGAAGGCGGCGGCAGTTGCGCACTGCTCGCGCACGAGCATCCCGACAAACTGCACACCGTCGGCCGGCCGCTGCCGGGCCACGACATCCGGCTGATCGACGAGGCCGGCCGCGAACTGCCAGCCGGCGAAACGGGCGAAGTCGTCGGCCGCTCGGGCGCGATGATGAGCGGCTACCACCGCCAGCCCGGCCTGACGGCCGACGCCGAATGGTTCGACGCCGAGGGCCAGCGCTTCATCCGCACCGGAGATGTCGGCCGCTTCGACGCCGACGGCTTCCTGACGCTGCAGGGCCGGCGCAAGGACATGATCATCAGCGGCGGCTTCAACATCTACCCGAGCGACCTCGAGGCCGTCCTGCAAGAGCATCCGGCGGTCGCCGAGGCGGCGGTGGTCGGGGTACCGTCCGCGCAATGGGGCGAGACGCCCATCGCCTGGGTCGTCGCGCGCGAAGGGGCGACGATCGATGCCGAGAGCCTGCACCTGTGGGCCAACGCGAAGCTCGGCAAGACGCAGCGCATCGCCGCACTGCACATCATCGACGCCCTGCCGCGCAGCGCGATCGGCAAGGTGCTGAAGACCGATCTGCGCGAGCGCCATCGGCCATAGCCCGTGCTCGCGGCGGCTGCGTTGCCCCGGCGCGCAGATTCAGCCGCGGCGCTGCGACGCGCGATTCGACTCCGGCTCGATGCTGGCGGGAAAGTGGCGCGGCGTGAACAGCACGACGAGCAGCGTCAACAGCGCGACCAGCGCCAGCCCGACGTAGACCTGATGGGTGGCCGTGTAGATCGCGAGACGCAGGTATTCGTCCGCCGCCGCCGGGAGCGCCTGGCGGTGCAACTCGCCGATCACCGCGTCGATGTTCTGCGGCAGTTCGGCGCGCAGGACGGCCGGCGCCGCGGCCAGCGATTGCGCGATGGCTCGATTGAAGATCGCGCCGAACAGCGCCGCGCCGAGGCTCTGGCCGAGATAGCGCGAGAAGATGTTCGCGCCGGTGACGACGCCGCGCTCCTGCCAGCTCACGATCGCCTGCACGCCAACGAGCAACGGCGTGGCAAGCAGCCCGAAGCCGGCGCCGAGCACGACCTGATCCAGCACGACCCAGCCGACAGGGGCCGTCGGCTGCAGGACAAGAAAGCCGATCGCCGCGCCGACGATCAGCAGCGCACCGGCAAGCGCCGTGTCGCGATAGCCGAAGCGCAGGTAGAGCGGCGGCGAAAGCGCCGAAGCGACCGGCCAGCCGATGCTCATGCTGGCCAGCACGAAACCGGCGGCAATCGCGCCCAGGCCGTAGACCGATTGGCCGAACACCGGCAGGTAGGTGCTCGGGCCCATCATCACGAGGCCCATGCCGATCATGCTCAGGTTGCTGCCGACCAGCACCGGATGGCGCCACAGCCAGCGCGGCTGGATCGGCTCGGCAGCGCGCCGCTCGACGACGACGAGCGCGACCGCGAATCCGATCGCAAGCGCGAACGCGACAAGACTCGGCGCCGACAGCCACGGCCAGGCCCGCCCACCTTGCAGCAGCGCAAAGATCAACGCGCCGCCGGCGAGCAACAGCAGGCTCGCGCCGGCGTAGTCGATCCGGTGTTGGCGCCGCGGCGGCGTCTCGTGCACGAAGCGCACGATGAGCAACAGCGCGATCGCGCCGATCGGCAGGTTGATCAGGAACACCCAGCGCCACGACGCATATTCGGCGAATGCGCCGCCGAGCGCCGGCCCGGCGATCGCGGCGACGCCCCAGACACTCGACAGCCAGCCCTGGACGCGACCCCGCTCGCGGGGCGAATACAGATCGCCGGCGAGCGTGTTGACGGTCGCCATGACCGACCCGGCGCCGAGCCCCTGCAGACCGCGAAAGACGATCAACGCGACCATGTTCCACGCCAGCGCCGAGGCAACCGACCCGGCGAGGAAGATCAAGGTGCCCGCGACGAGCACCGGCTTGCGCCCGAAGGTGTCGGCGAGTTTGCCGTAGACCGGAATCGTCACCGTCTGCGCCAGCAGGTAGATCGAGAACACCCAGCTGAACAGCGCGAAGCCGCCGAGGTCGGAGACGATCTGCGGGATCGCGGTCGAGACGATGGTGATGTCCATCGCCGCGAGCATCATCGTCATCATCAGCGCGGCGAGAACCCAGCGCCGCCGCTGCAAGTCAGGTGCCGGATCCATGATCGCCGGTCGTAGGGCCTCGAATGCGGCGGCCGGCCGCGCACCTGGCGAGCCACGTGCGCCAAGCCCGGCGCTGCTGCACTCCGGCAGTCGAGCTCAGCCTCTGCCCTGCACCCGAACCTTCCCGTCGGCGCCGGCAAGATACGCGCGCACCGCGGGATAGGCATCGAGCAGCGCGCCGGCGCGGTCGGGTGCGAGCACGGCGAGCGTCGTCGACAGGCCGTCGGCGAGCGTCGCGCGCGGCGCGGCGACCGAGACCGACAGATGGCGGTTCGCGCTGCGCCCGGTGTGCGGGTCGAACAGATGGTTGATGCGCGGATCGGGACCGATCGGCGTTCCGGCGCCGGCTGACGTCGCGAGCGCCGGCAATGCGCCGCGCGCCTCGCCGAGCGGCAGTTCGAACAGCATGCCCGCCTCGCGGCGCGGATCGGCGATCGCAGCGCGCCACGCGCCGCCGCCCGGGCGCTGGCCGCGCACGCGCGCCTCGCCGAGGTCGACGAGGACGTCGTCGAACCCGGCGGCGCGCAGCAGTTCGATCACGCGATCGGTGACGTAGCCCTGTGCGACGCCGTTCAGCGTAAGCGCCATCCCCGGACTATGCAGGCGGATCCGGTCGGCGCCGACTTGGACCTTGCGGTAGTCGACGGCGCGCAGCACGCGCGCGATCGCCTCGCGCGTCGGCCCCGCGGCAGGCGCATCGGGCGCGGCGAAGTGATCGGCATAGAGGCGCCACAGCGGCTGCACGGTCGGATCGAACGCGCCCGCGCTGTGGCGCGCGAGCGCCAGCGCGAACGACAGCAGTTCGACGAGTTCAGCGGGCGGCTCGCGCAACTCGCCGCCTGCATTCAGCCGCGACAGCGCGGAGTCGGGACGGTACAGGCTCAGGATCGCCTCGAGGCGCTCGATCTCCGCGCAGCAGGTGCGGATCAGTGCCTGCGCCTTCGCACGCTCGGGATGGACGATCGTCATCGACGCCTGCGCGCCCATCGCGACCCCTTTCCAGACGCTCACGGCAGGCGATGTCGCGGCGCTGCCCAGGCTCGCGAGCGGCGAGAGCGCAGCGCTCCCCGCCAGGATGGAGACGAAACGTCGACGGGTAGTCATCGCAGACCTCGATTCAGTGTCCGGAAGCGTGGCGCGCAGCACTCGCGGACGATGCGGCGGGCGCAGGCAGCACAAGATCGACCGGGCCGAGCACGTAGCTGTCGGGAACATCGGCCAGTTGCACCACGCGCCCGCGGTGTTGCGCCTGGAAGGCCTCGGCCGCCGCCGGGTCGGAGAACGGGACCGCCTCCGGCGCGCCCATCCCGCCGCGCACATCGCTATCGATGACGAACCACGCCTTGCGGGCGTCGATCCAGGTTCCGGGCTCGGGTTGCGCCCAGTTCCTGGCGCGCCCCATGTCGTTGACGTAGATCGCTGCGATGTCCCGCGGCTCCTCGGGCAGGCGCGTGAACGCGATCGTGTCGCGCACCGACGAGAACCAGACCGGCTCGGCCTGCCCCTGCAGATGGATCTGCCCCTTCGGCCCCTCGTGGTCGGCGAGCGTCATGCCGCAATAGCGTCCGACCGAGGCGTAGGTCACCTCGTCGGGCAAGGGCATCGGCGGCGGCGCGGCCTCCTGGCCGCAACCGGTGACAAGCGCTGCCGCCGCGATCGCGGTGGCAGCCGCCACGCGCACGCTGCGCATTGCGCCTGCGGCCCATCGGCTCACAACGCCCTCCGCCGAAACACGGCCACCGCGGCCGCCAACGGCACCGCAATCCAGGCCGCGAGCACTGCGATATAGATCCACGGCGCGACCGCCTGCGGGTCGCCCGGCCCGGCCATCCCGCTGTAGACCGACACGCTGCGGCTGGCCGTCATGTTGAAGAGCCGGTAGACGTCGGTCGGGTTGAGCAGCAGCAGCGCATCGAGCGCCGTCTTGCCGACGATCCGGCCCTGATCGGCGACCAGCACGCCGAGCAGCGCGGTGTCGAACAGCAGGACGAACAGCAGCCAGACGCCGACCGCAAGCCCGGCTGCCGTGGCGCGCTCGCGAACCAGCGTGCTCGCGAGGCAGCCGATCGCGACGAACGACGCGCCGAGCATCACCGACGTAGCCATCATCGCGCCGTACGCGAGCCAGGCGTCGATGCCGACGCCTCCTTTCAACCACAGCGCAACGCCCGCTGCACCGTAGCCGAGCACCGTCGCGACGGCAAGGATCGCGACCTGGCCGAGCACCTTGCCGACGACGACCTGCCAGCGCGACAGCGGGTACGACAGCAGCAGCAGCAGCGTGCCGCGCTCATGCTCGCCGACGATCGCATCGAACGACAGCAGCAGCGCGATCAGCGGGATGAGGAAGATCGTCAGGCTCGCAAGGCTGACGACGACGACCGCGAGCGGATCGGCCTTGACGACGCCGACCGGCGCGCTGCCGAGCAGCGCAAGCGACAGCGCGAGCGCCGCCAGCAGCACGGTGATCGCGAGCACCCAGCGGTTGCGCAGCCCGGCGCGTACCTCCTGCGCAGCAATCGTCAGCACCTTCACGGCGCGCCCTCCGCCGCGCTAACGAGCTGGCTGTACACATCGTGCAGGCCGGGCACCGCGAGGTCGAGATCGGTGACGATCTCGCCGGCGCCGGCGATTGCGCGCAGCGCCTGCATCTTCGCGTGCGGCGCGACGAGCAGCGTGAGCGTCGTCTCGCTGCGCGCGATGCAACGCACCTCGGGTGGCAGAACGGACAGCAGCCGTGCCGTCGTGCACGGCTGCAATTGCAGTTGCAGGCGCACATCGGCGGCGACGCCGCGGCGCAACTCGGCGAGCGTGCCGGCGGCCAGCAGATGGCCGCGGTGCATGATCGCCGCGCGGTCGATGCGATCCTCGACCTCGTCCAGCGCGTGGGTCGAGACGAGGATCGTCGCCCCGGCGCCGCGCAGCGTGTCGATCATCCGATAGACGTCGGCGCGCGACGCCGGATCGAGCCCGCTCGTCGGCTCGTCGAACACGAGCAGGCGCGGCTCGCCGATCAGCGCCTGCGCGATGCCCAGGCGCTGGCACATGCCTTTCGAATAGGTCGATACGCGGCGCCGCGCAGCGTGGGTGATGCCGACGCGCTCTAGCAGTTCGGCGTTGCGCTCGAGCGGTGCACCCTTCAGCCGAGCATAGAAGGCCATCAGCTCGTGACCCGTCATCGCGCCGTGGAAGGCGACACTCTCTGGCAGGAAGCCGACCGTGCTTCTCGCCTGCGCACCACGGCGGCCGGCCGGATCGGCGCCCCCGATGTGCACGCTGCCGCCGGCGTCGGGCCGGATCATCCCGAGCAGGAGCTTGATCAAGGTCGTCTTGCCGGCGCCGTTGTGGCCCACGAGCGCCGTCACCTCACCCGCCTCGAGGGCGAGCGAGACGCGCTCGACCGCCGTCACGCTGCGGTAGCGCTTGGTCACCGACAGCCAGCCCGCGACGTTGCTCACCGGCGCACCCTTCGGCCTTCGGCCGGTCCCGCCGAGCGGGAATG
>CAZVNC010000037.1:6500-11159 GCA_964628305.1 uncultured Ideonella sp. | reverse complement strand
TGGCACCGCAGATCGTCGAGGAGGTGTTCGAGATCGTGAAGGACCTGAACACGAAGGAGAACGTCACCTTCCTGCTCGCCGAGCAGAACACCAACATGGCGCTGCGCTACGCCGACTACGGCTACATCCTCGAGAGCGGACGCATCGTGATGGACGGCGCGGCGAGCGAGCTCGCGAACAACGAGGACGTGAAGGAGTTCTACCTCGGCGTCGGCGGCGGCGACCGCAAGAGCTTCCGCGACGTGAAGAGCTACCGCCGCCGCAAGCGCTGGCTGGCGTGAGGGCAGGATCATGAGCCACGCCGACCCCGCCGCACTGGCGACCCTGCTGCCCCTGTTGCGTCAACTGCGCGACATCAAGGGCCTGCGCGAAGTCCGGCCGGGCGTCTTCCACAGCCGGGGCGCCCCGTTCGTGCACTTCCATACCGACTCCGGAGCGCTGTACGCCGATCTGAAGAAGCTCGGGGCGAGCGGCTTCGACCGCTATCCGCTCGCGACCCCGACCGAACAGCGCAAGCTGGTCGACGACGCAAGGCGCCGTGCGGCTCGCAGTGACGACGACTGAATCATGACACTGCACTACGACGACGCCGAGATCCGCGATCCTGCCGAACGCGAGCGCGACATGCTGGCGGCGCTGCCCGAACTCGTCGCGCAGGCGCAGCGCGCGACCACGGCGTTCGCGGAAATCCTGCACCACGTCGACGCCACCCAGGTGGCGAGCCGCGACGCGCTCGCGCAACTGCCGGTAACGCGCAAGCACGACCTGCTCGAGCGCCAGATGCGGGCCCGCGAGGCGCGCAGCGACGATCCGTTCGGCGGCTTCGCGGCGATCGGCTGGCGCGGCCTGGCGCGTGCGCACGGCGCGCGCAACGTGTATCAGTCGCCGGGGCCGATATACGAACCGCAGGGGCAGGCGGGCGACTACTGGCGCATGGCGCGCGCGCTCTTCGCGGCGGGCTTTCGGGAAGGCGATCTGCTGCACAACAGCTTCAGCTACCACTTGACGCCGGCCGGCGCGATGCTCGAGTCGGGCGCGCACGCGCTCGGCTGTGCCGTGTTCCCGGGCGGTGTCGGCAACACCGAGCTGCAACTGCAGGCGATCGCCGACCTGCACCCGCAGGGCTATTGCGGCACGCCGAGCTTTCTGAAGATCCTGCTCGACAAGGCTGCCGAGTCCGGGCTTGCCCTGCCGTCGCTCGCGAAGGCGCTGGTCTCGGGCGAGGCATTTCCGGCGGCGCTGCGCGACTGGCTGGCCGCGCGCGGCATCGAAGGAACGCAGTGCTACGCGACCGCCGACGCCGGCCTCATCGCCTACGAAACCACCTCCCGCGAGGGCCTGGTGATCGACGAAGGCGTGCTGCTCGAGATCGTGCGTCCCGGCACCGGCGATCCGGTCCCCGCGGGCGAGGTCGGCGAGGTCGTCGTCACCGTCTTCAATCCGGACTATCCGTTGATCCGCTTCGGCACCGGCGACCTGTCGGCGATCCTGCCCGGCACCTGCCCGACCGGGCGCAGCAACGCCCGCATCACGGGCTGGATGGGGCGTGCCGACCAGTCGGCCAAGGTGCGCGGAATGTTCGTTCGCGCCGAGCAAGTGGCGCAGATCGTGCGCCGCCATCCGGAAGTCGCGCGCGCCCGCCTCGTCGTCAGCGGCGAGATGGCCAATGACCGCATGACGCTGCGCGCCGAGGTGAACGGCACGCCCGAAGGCCTGGTCGAGCGCGTCGCCCAAAGCGTGCGCGACGTGACCAAGCTGCGCTGCGAGGTGGAGCTATGCAAGCCGGGCAGCCTGCCGAACGACGGCAAGGTGATCGACGACGTGCGCGACCACGCGTGAGGTTCGGCCGGGCCCCGCGCTTCAGGGATTCTTCTGCGCGATGATGCAGCGGATGCCCGCTGTATCCAGAATCGTCGTGAAGGTCGAGGCGATGCCCTCCATGTAGGCCTCGGTCGAGATCCTCCCCGTTTCGAAGCGCGAGGTCATGTCGACGAAGTAGGCGCTGTACAGGTTCGAGCCCGGATTCATCAACTGGCTGATCGACGCTTCGCCGATGCGCATCGTGCCGCAGTTCTTGTCGACCTTGTTCAGGAAGGCGTCGTAGGTCGGATTGGGCTTCCACGCGTCGGGTGCGCAGCCGCCGATCGCGCCGGACAGCGCCAACGCGCCGACGAACAACACCGCGCGGGGCGCGCGCAGGGGCGCCGCAGGTCGACGTGATGAACGCTGTTGCACAGAGCAAGACATCGTCGTTCCTCGATTCACTTTGATGCAGCCTTCGGGACAGCGGCCGCTTCGGGCAGAGGCGAATTATGCCCACCTGCACAGACGTCACGAAGGGAATCCTGCGACATCACCGGCGCAACGTGATCGGGATCGTCACCGGACCGTCGTTCACCAGATGCACCTGCATGTCGGCGCCGAACTCGCCGCACGCGACCTGCGGATGCATCGCGCGTGCCGCGGCAACGACGCGTTCGTAGAGCAGCCGCCCGCGTGCGGGCGGCGCGGCGCCGGAGAAGCCGGGGCGATTGCCTGCCGACGTGTCGGCGGCGAGGGTGAACTGGCTCACGATCAACAGCCCGCCGCGCGCGGCAGCGAGATCGAGATTCATCTTGCCTGCGGCGTCGGCGAACACGCGCAGCCTGAGCAGCTTCGCGACGAGGCGGTCGGCAATCGCTTCATCGTCGTCCGGTTCGGCACAGACGAAGACGAGCAGGCCGTGCCCGATTGCGCCGGCGACACGGCCGGCCACCTCGACCCGGGCCTGCGCCACGCGCTGCACGAGCGCGATCACAGCGGGTCCTTCGGGTCATCGAAGTGCGCCTCGACGTCGAGCGGCAGCAACTGGATCGTCGCCCGCAGCCCGGGCACTTCGCTCATCAGCGCCTGCTCGACACTGGTCCGCAATGCGGCGGCCCGTCCGAGCGTCCAGGTCGATGGCATGTGCATGTGCAGATCGACGAAGATGCGCTGCCCGGCCCGGCGCGTGCCGAGGTGGTCGAATCGGATCGCGTGGTGCGCGAACTGTGCGAGCACGGCGTCGATGCTCTGCTGGACCGTCGGATCCACCGCACTGTCCATCAGTCCATCGACGGAGCGCGAGACGAGACGCCCGCCCTCGCGCAGGATGTTGAGCGCAACGCCCACCGCGAGCAGCGGATCGAGCCACAGCCAACCGGTCAGCGGCACGAACAGCAGGCCGGCGACGACGCCGACCGAGGTCCAGACATCGGTGAACAGATGGCGGGCGTCGGCCTCGAGCACGATCGAGCGGTGCACCCGCGACGCCGCGAGCATGGTCCACGCGAGGACGCCGTTCAATACCGAGGCCGAAAGCGCCAGTCCGAGGCCCCAACTCAGCGCCTGAAGCGGCTGCGGCTCGATGAAGCGCGGCACCGCGGACCAGATGATGGCGACCGCCGCGGCGAGGATCAGGAAGCCCTCGAAGCCGCTCGAGAAGTACTCGGCCTTGGTATGTCCGAACGGATGGTCCTCGTCGGCCGGGCGCAGCGCGATCCTCACCATCGTGAACGCGAACAGGGCCGAGGCAAGATTGACGAACGACTCCATCGCATCGGACAGCAGGCCGACCGACCCGGTGAGCCACCAAGCGAGCGTCTTGAGCACGATGGTCGCGACAGCCGCCGCCACCGACAGCTTCAGAAAAGTCTGGACCGAAAGCGTCGAAGGCACGTTCAGTCTCCTCGCGGCCCCGCATCCGCCGCGCCCGGGCGCAGGGCATGGCTCATCGGGCGCGGTCCATGCGCGCGAGCTCGTCACGCAACACCTTGGCGGCCGGCAACACGCGTCCGTCCGCGAGGCGCACCTTGTAAACCTCGCCGGTCGTGCTCGACCGCGAGGCGATCTGATCGATGAACTGCACTGCCGTCGTCACGTGTTCGCCCATCTTGGCGTACTTCGCACGCAGGAAGAGCGCCGCATCGCGGGCGGAGTGATCCTTGCCGTTGCGCACGAAGACCAGGTCCTTTCGGGTCTCGACATAGTGAAGCAGACGTTCGATGCGTGCCTGCTCGATCTCGTCCGGTGCCGCCCGCGCAACCCTTGCCGCGGCAAGCAGCAAGGCGGCAAGCAGCCGACGTCGGCCGGTCATGCAGTGATTGTCACGCGTGCGAAGCGGCGCTTGCCGACCTGCACGACGTAGCAACCGGTGCCAAGGCGAAGCGCCTTGTCGCTGATCACGATGCCGTCGATGCGCACGCCACCGCCAGCGACCAGGCGCAGCGCCTCGCTGCTGGATGGCGCCAGCCCGGCGTTTTTCAGCAGGCTGCCGATCGCAAGCGGCGCGCCCGAGACGGTGACGGCGTCGATCTGATCGGGCACGCCGCCGCGCGCACGCAGGTCGAAGTCGCGTTGCGCGGCATCCGCCGCGGCAGCGTCGTGAAACCGGGTGCAGATCTCCTTCGCGAGCAGGACCTTGACTTCCTTCGGGTTGCGGCCGGCGGCGACCTCGGCCCTGAGCGCCGCGATCTCGGTCTCGCTGCGAAAGCTCAGCAGCGTGAAGTAGCGCCACATCAGGGTGTCGCTGATCGACAGCAGCTTGGCGAACATCGTGTTCGCCGGTTCAGTGATGCCGACGTAGTTGCCCTTGCTCTTGGACATCTTCTCGACGCCGTCGAGCCCTTCGAGCAACGGCAT
>CAZVNC010000037.1:0-6490 GCA_964628305.1 uncultured Ideonella sp. | reverse complement strand
GCTCCTGACCGTATTCGGACTGCAGCGTGCGTCCGACCAGCAGGTTGAACTTCTGGTCGGTGCCGCCGAGTTCGAGATCGCTCTTCAATGCCACCGAGTCGTAACCCTGCATCAGCGGATACAGGAACTCATGCACCGAGATCGGCGTGCCGGCCTTGAAGCGCTCGGCGAAATCGTTGCGCTCCATCATCCGCGCCACGGTGTAGCGCGACGCAAGCTCGATCATGCCGCGCGCGCCGAGCGGGTCGCTCCACTCGGAGTTGTAGCGAATCTCGGTCTTCGCCGGGTCGAGCACGAGGCTTGCCTGGCGGTAGTAGGTCTGCGCATTGGCCTCGATCTGCTCGCGCGTCAGCGGCGGGCGCGTCGTGTTGCGCCCGGAAGGGTCGCCGATCATCGACGTGAAGTCTCCGATCAAGAAGATGACGGTGTGGCCGATATCCTGAAGTTGACGCATCTTGTTCAGGACCACCGTATGCCCGATGTGGATGTCGGGCGCGGTCGGATCCAGCCCCAGCTTGATGCGCAGCGGCACACCCGTCGCCTCAGAGCGCGCCAGCTTCGCGACCCAGTCGGCTTGCGGCAACAACTCGTCGCAGCCGCGCAAAGTGATCGCCAGCGCTTCGCGCACGCGATCGGTGACGGGATGAATGATGTTGGCTGAGGGATCGGACATGGCAACGATGACGGCGGGCCTGGCGTTATTGATCCGGGACAAAGAGACCGTTGTCACGGGCATACCCTCGGATGGGGGATTGCCAGCGGCGGATATACTCCAGGCTTCTCGTCGCGGGCGTGGCGCCATGCGCAACGCTGGCGGCCTTCACTCCCCGGAGGCCGGAATTCTAGTGGACAGCCCGCGACCCATTGATCTCCCAGACCCGTCAATTGCCCGCCCTCTTGATCTCGAGAGCGCGGCGGTCGATGGGGTCGCAGTGGCCGAATCCGCGTCGATGCCCCCCAGCCAAGAACTCGAACCGCTCCAGATACTCGACGATGCCGCCGCAGTCGCAGCGTCATCCGTACACCGCTTCGTGCGCCGCCATCCACGCGGATTGGCGGCCGCGGTCGTCGTTTTGCTCACCGGGTTCGGGGCGACCGCCTTCGGTATCGCGCCGATCGCACCCGACGCCGCGAAGCTGACACGCACCGTGGTCAGCGAAAGCGTGCCGCTGGTTGGGATCGGCACCCAGCTCGAGCAGCTCGCAGACCACGATCTGGTGCTCTACCGCGGCGATCTGACGCGCCGCAGCGATACGGCCGACAGCTTGCTGCGACGACTCAATGCCGACGACGCGGAGCTGGCGCAGTTCCTGCGTACTGACCCTACCGCGCGTAAGCTGCTCGACGGACGTCCGGGCAAGATGGTGCAGATCCGCACCGACGCCCAGGGCCGCGCCAGCGAACTCGTCGCCCGCTATCCGGCCGAGAACCCGAAGCAGTTCAACACCCATTTCACGCGCCTGCGCATCGAGCGGCTGGCGGGCGGCCTGCAGGCGAGCACCGAGACGGTCCCGCTCGAATCGCAGGTGCGCCTGGGCAGCGGCACGATCGACTCCTCGCTATTTGCCGCGACCGACGACGCGCGCATTCCGGACGCGATCGCGACCCAGATGGTCGAGATGTTCTCGACCGAGATCGACTTCCATCGCGAACTTCGCAAGGGGGACCGCTTCACGGTGATCTACGAAGCGCTCACCGCGGACGGCGAACCGATCACCTGGGCGAGCGGTGACGAGATGACCGGGCGGGTGCTCGCCTCCGAGTTCATCAATCGCGGACAGAGCCATGCGGCGATGTGGTTCGCGGACCCCGCAGGCAGGGGCAAGGGCGCCTACTTCGGCCTCGACGGACAGAGCAAGCGCCATGCCTTCCTCGGCAGCCCGCTCGCCTTCTCGCGCGTCACGTCCGGATTCGCGATGCGCATGCACCCGATCATGCACACCTGGCGCGCCCATCGCGGCGTCGACTACGCGGCACCGGTCGGAACGCCGGTGCGCAGCGTCGGCGATGGCGTCATCGAATTCGCCGGTTGGCAAAACGGCTACGGCAACGTAGTAGAGGTCAAGCACAGCAACGATCGCTCCACGACCTACGCCCACTTGAGCCGGGTCGATGTGCGCAAAGGCCAGCATATCGATCAGGGTAGCGTGCTCGGTGCGGTCGGCGCCACCGGCTGGGCCACCGGCCCGCATCTGCATTTCGAGTTCAAGGTCAAGGGCGAGCAGCAGAATCCGCTCGCGATGGCCCAGGCATCCGAGGCGCTGACGATCTCGCCGGCAGCCAAGGCGCAGTTCAGCCGTCTGGCCGCACAGGTCAAGGACGAGTTGCAGGTCGCAGCGTCGATGATCGGGCGCACCAGCTTCAGCGAATAGCGCGGCCGCAGCAGCGCTGTCTCGAACGGGCCCGCTTTGGCGGGCCTTGCTCGTAGGGGTCCCCGCCCGCCCTGTCCCTCTGCCGGCGGCACAATCGACGCATGCGACGCGAACTGCACATCGGCCTGATGTCGGGCACCTCGCTGGACGGCGTCGACGCCGTGCTGGCGCGCTTTCCACCGACCGGCGGAATCGAACTGCTGGCGCACAGCCACGCGGCGCTCGATGCAGGCTTGCGCAGCGAACTGTTGGCGCTGAATACCGCTGGCGAGAACGAGCTGCATCGCGCCGCCTTGGCGTCGAACGCGCTGGCCCGCGACTATGCGAACGCCGTCGCCGGTCTGCTTGCGCAAGCCAAGGTCGAGCCCGGTGCCGTGCGCGCCCTCGGAGCGCACGGTCAGACCGTGCGTCATCGCCCGCGCGAGTTCGACGCCACCGGCTACACACTGCAACTGCTCAATGCCGCGCTGCTCGCCGAGCTCTGCGGCATCGACGTCGTCTGCGATCTTCGCAGCCGAGATGTCGCGGCCGGCGGTCAGGGTGCGCCGCTGGTGCCTGCATTTCACCGCGCGATGTTCGGCCGGCCGGACAAATCGGTGGCCGTACTCAACCTCGGCGGCATTGCCAATCTGACCTTTCTGGCAGCCGACGGCACGACGACCGGCTTCGACTGCGGCCCTGCCAACGCGCTGATGGATCATTGGTGCGAGCGCCATCTCGGCCGCAGCTTCGACAGCGCAGGCGATTGGGCGGCGTCGGGAACGGTCGACGCCAAGCTGTTGGACACGATGCAGGCTGATCCGTACTTTGCGCTTGCGCCGCCAAAGAGCTCTGGCCGCGACCGCTTCAACCCGCAATGGCTGGAGCGTGCGCTGGCAAGTGCGCCCGCTCGGGAGGCACGCGATGTTCAAGCCACGCTTGCCGAATTGACGGCGCGCGTCTGTGCCACCGACGTGCTGCGCCATGCCGGCACTGCAGGCGAACTGCTGGTTTGCGGGGGCGGTGCCTTCAACGAGCACCTGCTACGCCGCCTGTCGGCACTGTTGCCCGGCATTGCGGTTGTTCGCACCGACGCGCGCGGCCTGCCGGCGACACAGGTCGAGGCGGCCGCCTTTGCCTGGCTGGCCTGCGCGCACTGTGAGCGCCGCACTGCCAACATCCCGGCAGTCACTGGTGCCGCGGGCGCGCGCGTGCTGGGTGCTCTCTATCCCGCGTAGTGCCGCGGCCGTCAGCCGCTCTGGAAGCGATCAGGCCGAGAAGCTAGAGCCGCAGCCGCAGGTGGTCGATGCGTTCGGATTGCGAATGACGAACTGCGCACCTTCCAGATCATCCTTGTAGTCGATCTCGGCGCCGGCCAGATACTGCAGACTCATCGCGTCGATCAGCAGCGTGACGCCGTTCTTCGTCATCTGCGTGTCGTCCTCGTTGACCACTTCGTCGAACGTGAAGCCATACTGGAAGCCCGAGCAGCCGCCCCCCTGAACGAAGACGCGCAGCTTCAGGTCCGGGTTGCCCTCTTCGTCGACGAGTTCCTTGACCTTCAACGACGCGCTTTCGGTGAAGATCAGCGGCATCGGCGGCAGGTCAGCGATGTCGAGTGCGCTTTCGGTGACGGCGTTCATTGCGATTCCTTCATCAGAGCCAGTCGCACATTATCGGTCGCCCGCCGTTGGCAACGATGCCCCTGCAACAGGCCGGGCCATTGAAGGCAGCTCGGACCGCAGACAACCGGATCAACGCTTGCTGAACTGCTTGCGGCGGCGCGCGCCATGGAGGCCGACCTTCTTGCGTTCGACCTCGCGTGCATCGCGCGTCACGAAGCCGGCACGGCTCAGCTCGGACTTCAGGGCTTCGTCGTAGTCGATCAGCGCCCGCGTCACGCCATGGCGCACGGCGCCGGCCTGACCCGACTCGCCGCCGCCATGCACGTTGACCTTGATGTCGAAGGCTTCGGCATTGTTGGTCAGCATCAGCGGTTGCTTGACGATCATGATCGAGGTCTGGCGCCCGAAGTATTCGTCGACCGCTTTGCCGTTGACGACGATCTGGCCGGTGCCCTTCTTCATGAACACTCGCGCGACCGACGACTTGCGACGGCCCGTTCCATAGTTCCAATTTCCGATCATCGACGCGCTCCTCAGATTTCCAGCAGTTTGGGTTGCTGGGCAGTATGCGGATGCGTCGCACCGGCGTACACCTTCAGCTTCTTGACCATCGCATAGCCGAGCGGGCCCTTGGGCAGCATGCCCTTGACCGCCTTCTCGAGCGCGCGGCCCGGATGTCTGGCCTGCATCTCCTTGAACGAGGCCGCGCGAATACCGCCCGGGTAGCCCGTATGCCGATAGTAGATCTTGTCATCGGCCTTGTTGCCAGTGACGCGGATCTTGTCGGCGTTGATGATGACGATGAAATCGCCGGTATCGACGTGAGGCGTGTAGATGGCCTTGTGCTTGCCGCGCAAACGGAGTGCCACTTCACTGGCGACACGTCCGAGCACCTTGTCGGTGGCGTCAATCACGAACCACTCGTGCGTCACTTCGGCCGGTTTGGCGCTGAAGGTCTTCATGAGGGACTCGCTGCTGTTCGGTGCGCCGCCGGATGCGGCGCCCCTGCCACGGCTGTTCGGAACGCTCGCCGCCTTCGGCGCCGCTCGTTCGGGCGGCCTCTCGGGTCTCGCGATCTGCGCACGAAGCTGCACGCTGCGTACGATTCCACCCCGCCGTCGTCGGGTAACCTGGGAGTATACATCGCTGGCGCGTTGCGTCGCCCCACTTGCCTGCTGCCGTGGCGTGCAACTGGGGAGGCGTCTCTAGGCCTCTTCTGTAGCATCAGGGTAACTACTGATCTATGGAAGGCTCCATGGACCTGTTCCACCGCAACACACAGCCCGGCGAACCCGCGGCTTCGCCGACCCCACGATCGGCGAAGCCGGGTTCCGGCTGGCGCTGGATCCCGATCCGCTCGCTGTCCGCGCGGCACCGGCCGCGCATCCTCGAGCACCTGATGGCGCTGGGGGAGCAGGACCGCTACTTGCGCTTCGGCTACACGGCCAGCGACGCGCAGATCGCGCGCTACGTCGAACAGTTGGATTTCGAGCGCGACGAGGTCTTCGGCATCTTCGACCGCCGCCTCGAACTGGTGGCGATGTCGCACCTGGCCTACATGGACCCAAGCGCCTCGCAGCGGCCGGCGGCGGAGTTCGGCGTGTCGGTGGCGAAGCGTTCGCGTGGCCGCGGCTACGGCGATCGCCTGTTCGACCATGCGGCGCTGCATGCGCGCAACCGCGGCATCGACTACCTGCTCGTGCACGCGCTGAGCGAGAACACGGCGATGCTGCGCATCGCCCGCAATGCCGGTGCGCGCATCGAGCGCGACGGCCCGGAGTCACAGGCCTGGGTCCGCCTGGCCCCGGAGAACCTGGCCTCGCATGTCGAAGAACTGGTCGAGGACACCGCCGCCGACCTGGACTACCGCCTGAAACGCCAGGCGCAGCTTGTCGACCAACTGCTGTCCGGCCTGACCAAGGGCTGAGCTTCCGGCCAGATGTAATCGGGCCGGGTTGCACCTCCCCTGCCTCGGGGAGCGCCCCTGCAATCACGGGGGCCTTTGCAGGCGTCGCGGCGGTAGCATCGTCGGCACGGTCACGCCTTTGGGCACGCATCGAGGCCACGGCAGACCGGCGCCCCCCAAGGACATGCCGCAGTACCTTCCATGGACCATCGCGCTGGCGGCGCTCGCCATCGGCGGCGCCGTGCTGGTTTGGTGGTGGCTGCGCTCACGCACGCAGCGGCCGGCACCGCTGCCCACCGAATGGTCGCTGACGGCGCGGCCGGTGTTCAGTACCGACGAGCGCCGCGTCTACCGGCAGCTGCGCGAGGCGTTGCCGCACCACATCGTGTTGTCGAAGCTGCCGCTGGTGCGCTTCTCGCAGCCGACCGACCCCGAACAAGTTCGTTACTGGTACGAGCTGCTGGGCGCGATCCACGTGACCTTCGCCATCTGCAGTGCCAACGGCCGCGTGCTCGCCGCGGTCGACCTGGACACCGACCGCGGCAACTCGCGACGCGTGCTGCAGATCAAGCAGGCCGTGCTCGGCGCCTGCCGCGTGCGCTACCTGC
>CAZVNC010000036.1:10284-11362 GCA_964628305.1 uncultured Ideonella sp. | reverse complement strand
AGCCCGCTGAACTGCCAGCGCGCGGCCGGCGGGAAGAAGTTGCGGTACGTCGCGCGCGCATGGCCTTCGGGCGTCGCGAAACTGCTGCCGCGCAGCACGATCTGGCCGACCATGAACTTGCCGTTGTACTCGCCGATCGCACCGGCCGCGGGCCGAAAGCGCGGGTACGGGTCGTAGGACGAGCGCGTCCATTGCCAGGCTTCACCGAAGGCCTGGGCGGGCGGCGCCGGTCCGGCAACGGCAACGGCAGTCTCCCACTCGAACTCGGTCGGCAGCCGGGCGCCGGCCCATTCGGCATAGGCGGCCGCCTCGTAGAAGCTCAGGTGGCGCACCGGTGCGTCGGCGTCGCGCGCCACGACGCCCTGCAGCGTGAACTCGCTGCCGTCGTCCAGCCAGTAAAGCGGCGCGCGCCAACCCAAGGTCTGCACTGCGGCAAAGCCGTCCGACAGCCACACGCCGGGCCGCGTGTAGCCGCCGTCGTCGATGAAGTGCTGGTACTCGCCGTTCGTGACGAGCCGGTTGCCGAGTGCGAACGGCAGCAGACGCACCGCATGGCGCGGCGTCTCGTTGTCGAATGCGAAGGCGGTGCCCTGATGACCGATCCGGACTTCGCCACCCGGATGCTCAACCCAGCCGGGCGCCGCCGCACGGCGCTGCACAACCGGCGCACCGAGCACCGCCGGCCGCAGCGGATTGAGCGACATCAGGTGCAGTATGTCGGTCAGCATCAGCTCCTGGTGCTGCTGCTCGTGATGCAACCCGAGCTCGATCAGCGGCGCGGCGCGCGAGAAGTCCTGCGCCGGGCTCTCAAGGATGAAGTCCGCGACCGCGGCGTCGACTGCGTCGCGGTAGGCGCGGACTTCGGCGAGCGCGGGCCGCGTCAGCATGCCGCGCTGAGGTCGCGGATGACGCGGGCCGAGGCTCTCGTAGTACGAATTGAAGAGGCGCGCGAAGCGTTCATCGAAGCAGCGGTATGCGGGTGCGTGCGGTTGCAGCACGACCGCCTCGAAGAACCAGCTCGTGTGCGCCAGATGCCATTTCGTCGGACTCGCGTCCGGCATCGACTGCACGCACTGGT
>CAZVNC010000036.1:0-10250 GCA_964628305.1 uncultured Ideonella sp. | reverse complement strand
CGCAGAAAGCGCGACCGACGCGCCGCGCACCGTCGAGAAGCGCTTCGCGAGGGCGGTTCGATCGGCCGGCTGCATCTCAGCGCCTCGTCGCAGCAAGCCGACCCTGTCTGGATCGCGGACGGCGAACGCCGCCAACCCGAGGAGTCTTCATCGCGACACTCTACGCCATGGTGCGCAGGCGGCGCAAAAGCGTCCGGGCGATGCGGTCTTTCCGGCGCCGCGTCACGCGCCGGGCAGCGTCAACCTGTCGTCCCACGCGAGGCGGCGGAAGTCGAAGCCGGATGCGAGTGTCGGCTTGACGATCGCGAAGTAGGGCGAGACGTCGAAATCGCGCGGAACGTAGAGCGTGTAGCTGCGCACGTGCAGGATCTCCTCGATGCAATCGGGATGCAGCGGGTCGCCCGAGGGCACGCGCTCGATGATCGGCAGGATCGGGTAGCGCACCGACTCGAAAGCCTGTGCGATCAAGGTCGAGCAGATCGCGCGCGTCGGGTCGCCGCTGCCGAGCGCGATCATGCGCCGGCGCAGGTGCGACGGCACGGGCGCGAAGGGCAGCAGGTAGCGTGCGAGATCGAACACGTTCTTCAGGTCGTAGCGATAGCCAATGCGCTGCGTGACGAACGAGACCAGCGCCTCGATCTCGACCGCGGTCATGCCCACCGGCCGGCAGATGCGGCAGTGCAGTCCGGCGTACGCGTCGACTCCGACCGCGCGCACCCCCTCGCGCAGGTCGACCTCGATGAAGGCGCGCTCCCGGCCCGGTATGTCGCCGACGTAAATCGCCGCATGCGACCAGATCGATTGCGTCAGGTACTTGATCGGCGCGCTGATGCGGGTGCGTCCCTCGATCAGCAGCACATCGCCCGGCCGCAGGCAGGCCATCAGCAGGGTGTGATCGGTGCGCGCCGAACTGCTGCGCGTGCGCGTGCGCTGCGACAGGTAGCGGCTCAGGCGATCTCCGATCCAGCGCTGGAGGGCCTCGAGCGGATGGATCATTGCGGTGCACGACCCCGGCCCGCGGCCTGCACATGACGGTACGCTGTCCCGGGTGGATCGGCAAGCATCGTCACGGCGAATAGCAAAGCGGGCACGCCGGTTTGCCGGGCGCGGCTCAAGGCCGGATGTAGGCGTAGCCCTGCTGCTCCTTCTGCATCAGCTCGACGACGCCGGAAGCGACATAGCCTATGTCGGGCAGCATGTCGGCGGCGGTGAGCTTGCGCCCCTTCATCGTGTTCTCGCAGGCGACGACCTTCGTGCCCGCCTTGAGCGCTGCCGTGATGCGCGGGGCGACCGGCGAGCCGGCCTCGAGCATGCCGATACCGGGACCGTAGGCCACGATCTCGATGTCGACCGCATCCGCACCGAGCGCGGTCTGCACGTTGTTCGCGTTGTTGAGCGCGAGTCCCCATTTCGCCGGATCGTTGTCGCTGACCTGGAAGATGACCTTGCTCTTCTTCTCGCCCGCGGCCGGCGACTGTGCGCGTGCGGGCAGTGCGGCGGCGGCGACTGCGAGCGCAGCGCACAGGCCGAAATGGCGGCGTGAGAGCGTGTTCATGGGGAAACCTCCAGCGGCGAGTCGATGAAGTGGGCGCCGCCCGCGAGCGGCGACGGCCGCATTCTCGCGCAGTGCGCCGCGTCGCGGTGAGGACCGCAATGAGGGTGATGCAAACAGGGCTTCGGACCGTATCCGACAATCGAAGCCGGTGGGACATCGACGCGTGCGCGTCGATGCGCAGGGAGAGCGGTCGATGAATCGGGGTTCGACGATGCAAGCGGCGGGTACAGACGGCAGGTCGGCGACGCTCGCTGACCTGATCGTCCAGCAGGCGGCGGAGGCAATCGTCTACGCGAACCGCGAAGGCGTGATCGAGCGCTGGAACGCTGCCGCCGCGGCGATGTTCGGCTTCGGCGCGAGCGAGGCGATCGGCAGCAGTCTCGATCTGATCATCCCCGAGCGTTTGCGGGCCGCGCACTGGCGCGGCTTCGACGCCGCGATGAAGACCGGCACGCTGCGCCTGAGCGGCCACCCGACCTTGACGCGCGGCCTTCACAAGTCGGGCCGCAAGCTTTACGTCGTGTTGAGCTTCTCGCCCGTGCGCGTTGACGCTGGCCTGGGGCTCGGTGCGGCCGCCGTCGCGCGCGACGCGACCGAGCGAGTCGAGCGCGAGAAGGCGGCGGCGCAAGCCACATCGAGGTAATGCCGTGAAGATTCAGTTGATGTCCGATCTGCACCTGTCGGTGTTCGCCATGCCCGCGCCGCGCACCGATGCCGACGTCGTCGTCATCGCCGGCGATCTCGCCCGGCCCAAGGGGTCGATAGCGTGGGCCGCGCAGTACGCGCAGCCGACGCTGTTCGTCGCCGGCAATCACGAGTTCTACGGCTCGGACCTCGAGACGACGGTGGCGCAGCTCAAGGAACACGCAAGAGGAACGCAGGTCCAGGTCCTTGACTGCGACGAGTGGCGCTACGAGGGGGTGCGCTTCCTCGGCTGCACGCTGTGGTCGGACTACCGGCTGATCGCCGACCCGGCGCAGCGCGAACTCGGGCTGCAGCAGGCCACGACCATGGTGCGGGATTTCTCGCGCATTGCGGTTGCGCCCGGGCGCAGCGAACTCTTCACGCCTGCCATGTCGCAGACCCTGTTCGACAAGTCGGTCGCCTGGCTGGAGTCGAAGTTCGGCCAGCAGCACGACGGGCCGACGGTCGTCATCACGCATTTCGCGCCGGCGCGCGGCAGCATTCATCCGCGATTCGCCGGCTCGCCGCTGAACGCGTGCTTTGTCAGCGACCTCGAGGACCGCATCCTGCGCTGGAAGCCGCAGCTCTGGCTGCACGGGCACGTGCACGACAGCTTCGACTATGCGGTCGGCGGTACGCGCATCGTCGCCAACCCGCGTGGGTATGCGCGCGACGGCGTCGTCGAGAACGCGCATTTCGATCCGTCGCTCGTCATCGAGCTTGCAGCATGATCGATACCGCCCTGACGCGGATGTTCGGCCTGCACCGATCCAATAGGCGGATCGGGCAGGGTGCAGAAGTCCAGCTTTGCGCAGCCTCCGGTTGATCGGGCGCGCGAAGACGGGCCACATGCCTGCGGCACTCCCTCGCGCGTCGACGCCGGTTCGCCGCTCCTGCCGCACGCGCTGCATCCGCATTACAGGGACTTCAGATACTCGCTCAGGTCGGCCAGCTGTTGCGGCGTGAGGCCGAGCGAGCGCTTCGTGTTGTAGATGCGGACGACGTCGTCCAGCGTGGCTGCCGAGCCGTCGTGAAAGTAGGGGGCGTGCTGCCACAACCCCTTGAGCGGCGATGTCCTGTAGAACTTGGTCGCGGAACGCGAGGCGTAGCTGGGCGATTCGGGCTCGGCCATCGAATCGGCGACCGGGTGCAGTCGCTCGTTGGCGTCGGTGAAGTTGCTGCCGGTGTGGCATGTCGCGCACTGGCCGGCGCCTGCGAAGACCAGTTGGCCGCGCGCGGCGGCGGCGGCGTCGAAGCTGTTGCGCGGCGCAGGCGGCGCCTTCAGGCTGAGTTGATAGGCCTGGAGCGCGGGAAGCTTGTCGGTCACGAGGTCGACCGTGCCGTGCGTGACATTCAGGTTCAGCCGCGGTTCGACCATCGTCCCGAGCCCGCCCATCTCGACGACGGCGACATAGCGGTTCCAGTACGCGATCTCGTTGCCGTCTCCGGTCACGGTAATGCTTTGGATGCCATCCAGGCCGTAGGCGGGCGGGATCACGACCGGCTTGCTCAGGCCGTCGACGTTGTGGCGCGGGTCGAACTTGCCTGGACCCCAGGCGTTGAGCGCGGCCTTGGTCGCGGCGTCCACAGCGGGCGAGAGTGCAATGATCGCGCCCGGGTTGAGGTCGCGATTGGGCCAGCCGTCGAGTCGTTTGCCGATCCCGGGAGCGAACGAGTTGTCCACCGTCGAGTGGCATAGCGCGCAAGTGATGCCGACGTGCGTCAGCTTGTCGACGCCGTTCACGCTCTCGACCGTGCCCTTGACGCCGACGACGGCGTCGAGCTTGAGCAGCGCCACCGTCGTCGCCGGGCTGTGAAGATCGACGCTGCCGTCCTGGATGCCTTGCACGACGGCTGCGGGAAGCGCCTCGGCATCGACCTTCAAGCCGACCGACAGCGCCGTCGCCGGGTCAACCGCGGCGCTGATCACCTCGTGCATGCGCAGCGCATCGGTCCATTGCGCTTCGTCGCCGAAGGTGTCGAAGCGGAAGATCTGTTTACCCTGCTCGACGAGCGCGGCCCGTTGCGCGTCGCTCGGTGCGTCATCCGAGCCGCCGCAGGCCGAGACGACAGCCATCGCGACGACGGCGGCGGAGATCGTCGGCCAAGCCAGCGGGCCGAGGCGACAGGCGATGCGCTTGGGTCGCAGCGATTCGCGATGCTCGATGGGTCTGCTTTTCACGATGCCATCCCTTTCAGGTGATGTGCCTTGGGTTCGCGACATCGGCGCGGTAGCGTCGGCGCGCGGATTGGATGCTTCACTCGCTGACACGGCAGGTGATGCCGGCTTGGGTCGCGTGGCGCAGCCAGGCAATGAGGTCCGCGCGTTGCTGCGGGTCCTTCACGCCGGCGTAGCCCATCGCCGTCCCGGGAACGGCTTGGGTCGGCGCCTGCAGGAAAACGTCCAGGCTGTGTTCGTCCCAGACGATCTTCGAGTCGCGCATCGCAGGCGAGTACGTGGAGTAGCCGGGGGCCGTCCCGGCGCGGCGCCCGAACAGTCCGCAGTGCTGCGGGCCGGTGCGATTCGTCTCGATCGCGTGGCAGGCGGCGCAGCGTGTGTAGATCTGCTCACCGCGCCGCAGGCTCGCCGCATCGGCGTTCGCGCCGGGGACGGCCGGCGCCGTCGCGGGCAGCGCCTGTGGCGCCGCCAGCATGCCGAGGATCGAGACGAGCGCCCAGCCTGCATTCATGACATGAACGCGGACGGCACGGGGTTCTCGCCCAGCACCTGGCGCAGGACGGCGAGGTGCATCGCCTCGTCGCCGAGGATGCTTGCCGCGACCTGGGCGAGTGTCTTGTCGTTGAATACCGGCACCGCGCCCAGGTAGGCCGAGCCCGCGCCCTGCTCGAGCCCGGCGGCAAAGCGCAACACGTCGGCCTGAGACTTGAGCTTCTCGACCGGGAAGACATACCGGGTCTTCGTGACGACCGCCTTGCCGCCGAGTTTGCGCACCGTCGATGCGAGCGCGTCGGCATGCTGCTTGTGGTGGCCCTGAAATGCGACGGCGACGACGAGCACGTCCTTGCCGAGCAGGCCGCTCTCGGCACCGACCTGATAGGCGGCGATCGCCTCGTACTCGGCGCCGAGCGCGGTGTTGAGGATGCGCACGTCGGACTCGATGTCCGCGGCGCTCGTCTTCGTGCCGGCTGCAAGCGCATCGCGCCCGCCCAGCAACGCGACGGCCGTGGCCGACAGTGCAAGGCCGCTGCCCGCCAGCGCACGCCGGCGCGACAACATCATCGAATCTTGCGGCAACAAAATACTCTGACCATTCATGGCCATCTCCTTGCGGTGGGTTGAAGAAAGGGGAAGCGGACGGGCGCGAGAGCGCCTTCAGCACTGGCCGTCCGGGCTGATCAGACCCAGCCGCCGCGACTCGGCGATCACATGGGCCACCACGGCGTCGCAGCGCGCGCCGGCGAAGTCGTAAACGTCGTTCGCGTGGGCTTCGACGTGTGCGCCGAGCGCGTCGCGCATCATCGAGCGGGCGCGCAGGTAGCGCGTCTTGACGACATCGGCACTGAGCTCCAGGCACGCCGCCGTCTCTTCGACACTCATCTCCTGGACCGCGCGCAGGATGAGCACGCTGCGGTACTTCGGGGGCAGACTGTCGATCGCGAGTTGCAGCAACGCGCGCATCTGGCCGGATTCGACTTGGGCGTCGGGCGAAGAAGAGGCGTGCGCGCTGAGGAACATCATCTCCTCCCTGTCGGGCGCGTCGTCATGCGCGGCCATGTCATCGAACCGGAGCGTTCGCCCCTGCTTGCGCTGCGTGTCGCGCGCAATGTTGATTGCGATGCGCGCCATCCAGGTGCCGAGCGCGCAATCGCCGCGAAACGACGGCAGCGTCGAGAAGGCCCGCAAGTAGGCCTCCTGCACCACGTCCTGCGCCTCGGCATCGTCGTCGACGATGCCGCGGGCGCTGCGAAACAGCAGGCGGTTGTGGCGCCGCATGATGGCTTCGAAGGCGCGCGCCTCGCCGCGCCCGGCACGCTCGACCAGTTCGGCATCCGAATCCCGCCCGGTGGCGAGGTGCGGCTGTGTGACGCTGCCCATGTTGATCTCCAGTTTGCCTTCGCTTGTGGTCGTTAGACGTTGGCGAGGGCGAAAAGGTGACAAGGCCGCGTCTCGGGCAGGGTGAAGCGCGGCGCCGCGCTGCGATCGCCCGGGTTCGCAATGACTCGAAGGGCACCGGCGGTCAACCGCGCGCAGTTCAGCCGGCGGCGATCGGGCGGCGATTGACGAGCAGGATGCCGAGTCCGACGCCGAACAGCGCGAACACCAACTGCACAGTCAGCGGTTCGTTCAGCAGCGCGACGCCGAAGATCAGTGCGAACAGCGGTGTCAGAAAGGTGAACGACGAAATGCGGGTCGCCGGGTAGTAGCGCAGCAGCCACATCCAGGCAAGGTAGCTCGCGAAGGCGCCGATCGCCGTCTGCAGCGCGATCGAGGTCCACGCGTAGGCCGAGTAGTGCAGGCTCCATTGCTCGCCGAGCAGCAGTGAAAGCAGCGGCGAGACGAGCGACGTGATGCCGAGTTGGTAGAACAGCGTCTTCTCGGCGCTCGCATGGCTGAGACGCGTGGCGCGGATCGTCAGCGTCGTCAAGCCCCAAAGCACGCCGCCCGCAAGGGCGAGCGCGTCGCCGCGCAGGCGCGTCGCGTCGAGGCGGCCGAAGCTCTCGCTGAAGGCGGCGACGACACCGGCAAAGGCGATCGCAAGCCCGACCCACTGCACACCGCGCAGTCTCTCCGACGGCACGAAGCGCGGCAGCAGCAGCGCGACGACGAACGGCGACGTGTAGAGGAAGACCGTCAGCCGCGACGCCGTCGTGTACTGCAGCCCGAGGTAGATGCAGGCGAACTCGCACGCGAAGAGCACGCCCACGAGCAGCCCGCCGGCGAGCGTGCCGTCGCGCTCGAAGAGCCTGACGCCGCGTGCGGCGCACCACAGCCACAGCATCACCGTCGCGCCCGCCATGCGGATCGTGGCCTGCCACAGCGGCGGCACTTCGGCCACCGTCGTCTTGATGAGAATCTGCTGAAAGCCCCAGAACGCGCAGCACGCAACGAGCAGCGAAACGGCGGCGGTGTCGAGATGGTGCTTGCGATCGGTCATCGGGTCAAAGGCTTGCAGCGCGGACCCCGATTGTCCGGGACCGGATCACCGGGACAAGGCGCAAGCCTGGGTTGCCGAAAATCGGTTGTGCTGTTTGCGGCGCAATAAGTTGTAGCGCCGCCGGGTCACCCCACCCGCGTGGCCCAGAATCGCGTCTCGATGAAGCGCCTGCTCGACCTTCCTGCCTACGCGCTGAACGGCTTTGCCGTGGCCTGCGGCATCGCGATCATCCAGGTCGCGGCCCACACGCTGGAAGGCCCGCACGCGGCCGCCCTGGCGCTGGGCGGAGCGGTCTGCGCGGGCCTGGCCGATGTGCCGAACCCGGTGTCGCGCACCTGGATCAGGGTCTCGTCAGCGGCGGTGCTGAGCGTCCTGTCGTCGGCCGTCACGCTGTGGTTGATGCCGACGCCCCTCCTGATGGGCGCTGCGGTCGCGCTGATCGCCTTTGCCGCGATGATGGCGATGGCCTGGGGCCCGCGCGCCGGCGCCGCGTCCTTCGCGCCGATCCTCGCCATGATCTTCACGATGGCGGTGCCACCGGAGAGCACGTCGCTGCCCGAGTTGATGCTGTGGAACACGGTCGGCGCAGCAGCCTATGTCGCCTGGGCGCTCGTCAGTGGCGCGCTGCTGCAGCGGCGCTACCGCGCGCTGGCGCTCGGCGAGGTGCTTTCCGCCGCGGCCGCCCTGCTGCGCTCGCGCGCCGAACTGCTCGCCTCGCCCGCTGCGAGTGCCGACGACACGCGCAGCATGCAAGCGTGGATTCAGGGCGAAGTCGCGCTCGCCGACCGGCTGCAGAGCGCGCGCGACCTGGTCTTCGTCCAGCCCGACAGCGCGAATGCGCAACGCGAGATCGGCATCGTGTTGCTGACGGTGGAACTGCGCGACGTGCTGCTGGCGAGCCGGCTCGATCTCGACGCGCTGGTCCGGGATGGCGGCGGCCGCTGGATCCTCGGCCGGATGTCTTCGGCGCTGCGCGGCATCGCCCGGGGCCTGGATGCCGCGGCGCAAGCGGTGCGGCGCGGCGAGGTGCCGAGCCCGATGCCTGCGCTCGACCTCGATGCCGTGTTCGCCGACTCGCCGCTGCCCGCCGAAGACGACCGCACCCGCCTGCTGCCGGCGCTGCAGAACCGCCTGCGCCGGCTCGATGCCGAAGTGCGCCGCATCGGCGCACTGCAGCGCGGCGAAGGCGCCGCCTCGCCGCTGAGCCGAAGCGAGCTGCAGAATTTCGTCGCCCCCGAAGGCTGGCCGCTGGCCGCGTTGCGCGCCCAGTGGAGCGGCGGTTCGCCGGTGCTGCGGCACGCGGTGCGCGCCGGGCTCGCGCTGAGCAGCGCCTACACCATTGCCCAGGTGCTGCCGTGGGCGTCGCATCCGCAATGGCTGGTACTGAGCGTCGCGGTCGTGCTGCGCGGCAGTCTGGAGCAGACGCTCGCGCGGCGCAACGCGCGCATCGCCGGCACGGTGGCCGGCTGCGGCGTGGTGCTGGCCCTGTCGCCGGTGCACAGCCCTGCCGTGCTGGCGCTGGTCTTCGTCGCCGCGGTGGGCATCGCGCACGCGTTCGTGATGCAACGCTACTGGCTCACGGCCTGTGCGGCGAGCGTGATGGCGCTGCTGCAGTCCCACATGATGCTGCCGGCCGGGGGTTTCGCGATTCCGGAACGGGTCGCCGACACCGTGCTCGGCGCGGCGCTGGCCTGGGCCTTCAGCTACGTGCTGCCGTCGTGGGAGCGGCGCAGGCTGCCGGACGCGATCACACGCGTGCTCAAGGAACTGGGCGACTACGCCACCCATTCGCTGCGCCTGCAGCCCGGCGACCAGGTGGCCCAGCGGCTGTCGCGCCGGCGTGCCTACGATGCGCTCGCCGTGCTCGCGGGGGCGCTGCAGCGCAGCAGCGCCGAACCGCGCGCCGTGCGGCTGCCGCTGAAGGACGTGGCGGCGTTGATCGACCACGGCCAGCATCTGATGGCGCATCTGTCGATGGTGCGCATGACGCTGGCCACGCGCCGCGCCGAGCTTGATCAGGCCACCATCGCGTCAGTCGCGCAGACGCAGGCGACGCTTGCGCGTTGCCTGACGCTCGAGGAAAGCGGGCCAGCGCCGCCGGCCGATCTGGATGAGCTGTCGCGCCTGCCATCGACCCACCCCACCCAGGACATCACGCCCTGGCTGCTGCGCCGCCTCACGCTGCTGGTTCACGACGCGCATCGCATTCGCGACACCGCTGCGGCGGCGTTGACCGCCACGCAGCGCAGGGCAGACTGACGCGAAACCGGGCGAGGGCCGGTTCACGCTGCAGCAAGAGATAGTCCCGCCTCACGTGCGTCTGCGGGGCGCGAGCTGCCGCTGGCGTGTCTCCAGTGCTCCGGCGGCAGCGGCCTTCAGCAGCCGCTGAAACGATGGACAGGCGGCGTGGCTCGGCGCGGGGCAGGCCGCGGCGTGCCGCAAGCCCTCGATCATCGCCCTCAGCCGCTTGACCATCCGTTCGAGATCGTCGGCCTTCGATGCCAGCATCGCGCGGTCGATGTTCGGCTCGCCGCCCGGGGTGAACATGGCGCGGATCTCGTCCAGCGAGAACCCGGCCGCCTGGCCGAGCGCGATGAGCGCAAGTTGATCGAGCACGGCCGGCGCGAACTGGCGCCGAGCGCCCTCCGATTCGAGCGAGTGGATGAGGCCCTTGCGTTCGTAGTAGCGCAGCGCCGAGGCCGCCATGCCCGACTTCTTGGCAACTTCCGAGATATCCATCAAAAACCGCTTGACTTGAAGTTGACTTCAACTTCTATCATGCCTGCAACAGATCGACCCGTCAACCCAAGCAAGGAGTCTTCGATGTCTTCCACCCAGTTAGGGAAGGTCTGAACAATTGACCCCGCACAGTACCGACCGCGCAGCAAGGAGCA
>CAZVNC010000035.1:2521-11391 GCA_964628305.1 uncultured Ideonella sp. | reverse complement strand
GTAGGCGGTGACGAACACGACCTGCGCCCGCCGCGCGATCGAACGCGCCGCCTCGATGCCGTTGACGCCCGGCATGTGAACGTCGAGGAACACGACCTGCGGCGCGTTCAGCTCGAACAGCTCGACCGCCTCGCGCCCGTTGCGCGCCTCGGCCACCACGCTCAATTCGGGCCACAGGCGCGCGAGGTGTTCGCGCAGGTTCGTGCGCAGCAACGGTTCGTCGTCGGCGATCAGCGCGGTGGCGGCAGGCATCAGGCGTGCGATTGTGCGCGCCGAAGGACGATCTCGGCGCGAACGCCGTGCGGCGCGATGGCGTGCAGTTCGAGCCTGGCGTCGGGGCCGAAGAAGGAGTGCAGCCGCGAGCGCAGGTTGGCCAAGCCGACACCGGCCGGCGCGGCGGCGTCGATGCCGACGCCGGTGTCGGCGACCGACAGCGCGACCGTCTCGCCGTCTTCGGCGATCCGGCCTGCAAGCAGGATGCGCCCGCCGTCCTCGCTCGGATCGATGCCGTGGCGCACCGCGTTCTCGACCAGCGTCAGCAGCGCCATGGTCGGGAAGCGCAGGCCGGCGAGCGCGGGTGCGACATCGATCTCGAACTGCAAGCGGTCGGGCATGCGCAGATGCATCAGGTCAAGGTAGGCGCGCACGAGTTCCAACTCGCTCGCGAGCGTCGTGTCGGCGTCGTTCAGACGCGGCATCGCGGCGCGCAGATAGGCGATCAGCTGGCGCAGCACCGGCGCCGCACGATCGGAACCCGACTCGACCAGCGCCTGCACGTTGGCGAGGGTATTGAAGAGGAAGTGCGGCTCGATCTGCGCGTGCAGCAACGAAAGCTTCGCGTCGGCCGCCTGACGCTCGAGCGTCTCGCGCTCGAGCGCGAACTGCAGCGCTTCGGCGCGCGCCTGTGCATCGCGTTCGCGGTAGAGCGCAGCGAGCGACATGACGACGCCGACGATGGCGGCCGCAATCGAGATCAGTGCGATGCCGGAGATGCGGGGCCAGTCGCCCATCAGGCCGGCGACATCGCCGCTGGAGGCGATCAGATAGGCCGCCAGCGTCGCCAGCGGCGCGCAAAGCGCGACCGCGAGGATCCGCATCAGCCAGCGCGGCAGCCAGCGCTGCCGCCAGTGCCCCGCCGCGGTGAAGACGAGCAGCAATGCGATGCCGACGAACAGCGTCCGGCCAAGCACCTGAGTGAAAGGCGAGACGAAGATCGGCTTGAGCGCTGCCGCGACCAGCACGCTGAGCACGATCACCACGACCACGCTGCGCCAGGTGATCGATCCGAGCCAGCGCGGCAGCCGCCAGCCGCCCGATGCGTTCGTGTTCATGGCGACGAAAGATAGCCCGGCCGCGGCGGACTGACCAGTGCCCGGGGCGAAGCGTTGGGATGAGCGACGGCTTGCGGTGGGTGAACGGCGGGAGTCGAGCCGCCCGCCCCCTCCACGCGACTTGATCGGTAAGATGCTCCCCGGCATGGGCTTCGACGATCACCTGCGCGTCCGGCGTGCGTAGAGCAAGGCCGCCGATGAGGCGCGCGACGCGAACGTTCACAGTCCAAGAGCCCGGCAAGGCGAGTGCCCCCCGCAAGGAGAAGACATGAGTTCACTTCGCGTGCTGTGCTTCGCCGCGGTCCTGCTGCTGCTTGGCGGCTGTGCCAGCCGCCCGGTCAACCCGCCGATCGCGCATGCCGACCCGAAGGCCGGTTATCGGTTCGAGACGCATCAGGCGCAGGTCGAGAACAAGGGCAACCTCGTCATCCTCGCCTTCTCCGGCGGCGGCACGCGGGCGGCTGCGTTTTCGTACGGCGTGCTCGAGTTCCTGCGGCGCACCGAGGTGGTCACAGCCCAAGGCGAGAAGGGACACCTGCTCGACCATGTCGACATCATCACCGGCGTGTCGGGCGGCAGCTTCACGGCGCTCGCCTATGGCCTGTACGGCGACAAGCTGTTCGACGACTACGAACAGCGCTTCCTGAAGCGCGACGTGCAGGGCGAGATCATCGCGCGCACCTTCGACCCCGGCAACTGGGGCAAGCTGTGGTCGACCGGCTGGGGCCGCTCCGAGCTGGCCGCGCAGTTGTACGACGAAGTCCTCTTCAACGGCGCCACCTTCGGCGATCTGCAGCGCGGCAAGGGGCCGCTGATCCTGGCCTCGGCGACCGACATCTCGACCGGCTCGCGGCTGGTCTTCAGCCAGAGCACCTTCGACATCTTGTGCTCCGATCTGAGCGCAGTGCGGCTGTCGCGTGCCGCCGCAGCCTCGTCCGCGGTGCCCGTCGTGCTCTCGCCGGTCACGCTGAACAACTATGGCGGCACTTGCGACACGAAGCTGCCCGAGTGGGTCGGCCTGTTCACCGACGCCGAGAATCCGCCACGGCCGGCGGCGCGCGCGATCCGCACGATCCGGGCGCTGCAGGCCTACGGCGACGGCGCCGCCCGCCCGTTCATTCATCTGGTCGACGGCGGGGTGTCCGACAACGTCGGCATGCGCGGTGTGCTCGATGCGCTGGAGGTGATGCAGGCCCTGCACGAGGCCGGGATGAAGACGCCGCTCGACAAAGCCAAGCGCATCATCGTCGTCATCGTCAATTCGCTGTCGGTGCCGCCGACCGAATGGGACGAGTCCGAGTCCCCGCCCGGCCCGGTGCAGATCATGCTCAAGGCCGCAGGCACGCCGATCGACGCCAATTCCTTCGAGTCGATCGAACAGCTCAAGGACACGGCCGCGCGCTGGCGGACGATGCGCCTGATTCGCGACTCGGCGGCGATGGCAGCCAACACCGACCCTGCGGTCGCTGCAGCGCTGCGCGTCCCGAATGCCGAGATCTATGCGATCGACGTGTCGTTTTCGGCGCTGAAGGACAAGGCGGAACGGGCGTTCCTGAATCAACTGCCGACGAGCTTCGTGTTGCCAGAGGAGGCCGTCGACAGGCTGCGCGCTGCGGCGGGAACGATCATTGCCGACTCGCCCGAGTTCAAGCGGCTGCTGAAGGACGTGGGCGCGACGATGACCGCGCCGCCACCCGCGGCGAAACCATGACCGGCCAGCGCACTGACAGCGTAGGGCGGCGATAGAACGTCGCCTGTGCTCCCCTGCGCGTGCGCGCCCGTTTCCAACTCGGCAGACCGGTGCAGCGGCTATGGCCGGGCAAGCTTCGTGCACGGAGGCTGATGCGATGCAGACGCCGCATCGGCTGCAAGGAGGTGGACGCGATCGGGCGTCATCCGCGATCGGTATCGTCCACCATGCCAGCGTGGATTGCCGCGTCGATCCGGCCACGCACGAGGTCAACCGCGTCGGCGTCGAACGCCTTGCCTGACTTTGCAAGCCAATGGTCGAGCTCCAGCCGCGCCAGCCTCGCGTCGCCGGGGCACGCGTCGGCGAGGCCTTGCGCATAGACCGCCTGCGCTTCGCCGACCTGCCCGCAAAGCAACAGGGCCAGCCCACGCCGAAGCGTCCAGTTCCCGGACCGGTCGACCGCCTCGGCCTGCTCGAATCCGCGGCTTGCGGCTTCGGCGTCGCCGCGCGCGAGGGCGAGCAGCGCGGGCAGCCCGTGCGCCGGCGCAGAGGCCGGCGCCAGCGCCACCACTGCGGCGATGTCGCGTTCGGCCGCGTCGAGGCGCCCCAGCAGCAGCCAGGCGTCGGCGCGATCGGCGAGTGGCAGCGGATTCGCCGGTGCCTGCGCGACCGCCACGTCGAGGTCGGCGATCGCGCCCGCCGCATCGCCGCGGCCGTAGCGTGCGGTGCTTCGTTTCGCCCGCACGTCGGCATCGTCCGGATGATGTTCGATCAGCTTGTCGTAGTCGGCTTCGGCAGCGTCGAAGCGGCCCGCGATCAGGTGCATTTCGGCGCGCTGCCAGCGGGCGTCGAGGCGATCCGGCGCGCGCTCGAGCATGTCATCGAGCAACCGCAGGGCCTCGCCGTTGCGCTCGAGGCCGCGCAACACTGTGACGAGCCTGCCCGGCAGCGCCGGGTCCTGCGGTGCCAGCGCGATGGCGCGCCGCAGGTCGTCGGCGGCGCCGGCCGCGTCGCCCAGCGCGCGGCGCGCGTCGGCACGGCTTGACAGGCCCAGCACATCGATGCGCCCACCCTCGATGACCGCATCGAGATCGGCCCGCGCCTCGGCAGGTCGCCCGAGGCGAAGCCGGGCGACGCCGCGCAGCAATTGCACCGACGGCGGATCGATGCCTCCGGCGAGCGCCAGGTCGAAGTCGGCCTCGGCCGGGCCGGGCGCGTCGGCGTCGAGCCGGGCGCAGCCGCGCCAGAAATAGGTCGCGGCCGCGGTATCGCCGCGCGCGACGGCCGCATCGAGGTCACCCAGCGCGTCCGGCCGCTCCAGGCGCGTGCGTGCGATGCCTCGCCAGCGGTAGACGAGAGCGTCTTCGCGCCCGAGTTCGATGGCACGGCAAAGGTCGAGCTCCGCGTCCGCCAGCCGCTCCAGCATGAGGCGCGCCGCGCCGCGCAACGCGTGGGCAGCTGCCGCATCGGCGCCGCGCACAAGCGCCTCGTCGGCATCCTGTTCGGCCGCCACCGCCTCTCCGAGTTCGACCCGGATGCTGGCGCGCATCAACCAGGCGCTGGCCGGGGGCTCGGGCCGCGCCAGGGCGCAGTCCAGGTCGGCCATCGCGGCAGCATAGTCGCCACGCCGGATGCGCATCGCCGAGCGCCAGACGTAGACAAGGGCGTCGTCGCGCCCGAGGCGGATCGAGACGTCGAAATCGGCCTCCGCCTCGGCCAGGCGCTCCTGCCCCTGGCGCGCCAGCCCGTGCAGCGAATGCGCCGCGGCCGCCGCTGCGGGGTCGGCGAGCGCGGCCTCGCAGTCGGCCGCCGCCTCGTCGTAGCGGGCACAGGCCAGGTGCAGCACGGCGCGCTCGACGAGCACCGGCGCCGGGTCCGCGCCGCGTGCCAGTGCGGACGCGAAGTCGGCCAGTGCGTCGTCGAAGCGGCCCAGGTTGCGGCGCATCACGCCCCGCCCGGCATACAGCGCAGCGTCGCCCCCGAGTTGGGCCGACATCGTGCGCAGCGCATTGCGGGCCTGGGCCATGGCAGGCAGCGCCGTCGCCTCGAAGGCGCGCGATATCCTGTCGACCACGGCCGCGAAGTCGAGCCGGATCGCGGCGTCGTAGTCCTGCTCGGCTTCGGCGAAGCGGCCAAGCCTGGCGCGCACGAAGGCGCGCGCCGGATAGACGAACGCCGCATGCTCATGCCCGCGCGGCAGCTCGGCGCGCAGCGCGCTGAACAGGTCTGCCGAATCCCTGGCCTCGAAGGCGGGCAGCAGTTCCAGCGCCGCCTGCGTGTTGCTCGGCCGCTCGAGCGCGATGTCGAAGTCCGTCGCCGCCGCGGCCAGATCGCCGAGTTGCTGGCGCGCCGCGGCGCGGACGAAGAACAGCATGGCGTCGGCCTGCCCGCCGTCGCGCTCGATGGCCCGGCCAAGAGCCGCTTCGGCCTCGCGCCACTGCTGGCGCTGGTAGTGAACCATGCCGCATTGCATGTCGATGATGCTGGCCTCGTGCCCGAGTTCGCGCGCCTTGGCCATGTCGGCGAGCACGCCGTCGCCGTTGTTGTCGAGATAGCTCAGCAGCCCGCGCAGGAACCAGCTGCTCGCTTCCTGCGGATCGCGCGCAATCGCCGCATCGATGTCGCGCCGCGCCGCCTCGCGGGCGTTGCTCAGGAAGTGCGCGCCGGCGCGCGCCCTGTAGACCGCCGCGCCGCCGGCGCCGTGGTCGATCGCCAGCGTCGCCACCGCAATCGCCTGCGCCGGCCGCTCGCCGTGCAGCAGCGCAAATGCCAGCAGTGCCAGGTCGTCAAGCCACTCGGGCGGGTTCGCCGGCGGCGCCGTCAGCGCGCCAACGACGGCGTCCCAGGCCGCCTGCAAAGGCTGCTCCGTGGCCTCGGGCGCAGGATCGGGAGGCGGCGCGAACAGCGTCAACTCGTCGCGCCGCCGTCCGACCAGGCCCTCGTCGATCAGCGCCTCGAGGGTCTTGCGGCGCGTCTCGATCCCGCTCGCCGGGCCGATGCCCTGCACGTAGGCGAAACGCGGCGGCAGGCCGAGGCCGGTCAGCAGCCGCAGCGAGGCCTGCACCGCCTCGCTTTCGGGGTGCCGCGCCTGCACCGCCCGGCTCTTTTCGCGCCACGACTCGCCCTCGGTCGGTAGCCAGCGTTCACCGAGCGGCGTTCCGCGCCGGCGCGACAGATCGACATTGATGAACAGCGTTCGCGGCGTGCGGTCGCTGTTGGCGACGAGCCGCTCCAGCGTCGCCGCGTCCAGTACCAGGCGGGCGCGCTCGACCAGCGCGGCGAAGAGGGCGGTCAGGCTCTCGGTCGTCAGGTCGGGCAGGCGGAACAGCGCGAACTCGCCCCAGCGGTCGGCACCTGCGGCGAGGCCGAGGCCCTTCTCGAAGCGCGGCTCGTCGCGCGTGATGGCGATCACGCGCAGGTCGTCCAGGCCCTGCCGCGCCAGGCTGGCGATGCATTGGCCGAGCCGCTCGGCGTAAGGCGCTGCCTCGTCGTCGTCGCTCCGGACCCGGGCGTGCAGGTTGTCGACGATCAGCAGCAGCCGCGCGTCGTGAAGTGCCCCCGGGATCGGCGCAAGCGGGCCGAGGCGCGCATCGGCGTCGGGCCGGGCAACCGCGACCGTCCAGCCGCGTGCGCACAGGTCGGCGGCGAGTTCGGCCGTCTCGCGCGTCTTGCCGATGCCGCCGCGCCCGGCCAGCAGCAGCCGGCCGCCGGAGTCGAGCAGCGCATCGGCAAGCGCCTGCTGGGCATCGGCGAGGCCGACCCGGCCCCGCACGAACTCGACCTCGTAGGGCACCCAGCCGCGACCGCTCTCGGTGCGGAACAGCGCCTTCGGCACCTCGTCGGGATCGGTCACGATCTCGAACAGCTCGTCGATCTGCGGCTTCGGCTTGGCCAGGCGCAGCAGCGACGCTGGGGACGCATTGACGTCGAACAGCTTCGACGCGTCGCCGCGCAGGGGGTCGTAAGCCGTCGCAGGCTGCGCCTGCGGTCTCCATGCGGCCGCCGCTGCCAAGTCCGGGTCCGCGATGGCGGCGTAGGCCATCCCTTGCCCGCCGACGCCCACCAGCCCTGCGCCGGACACCGCACCCGGTCGGGCTGCACTGTCCGGCGGCGCGACAGGTGGCGGCGCCAGGCACTCGGCCACGAACGCCCAGATGCTCTTGCACAGCGGCGCATTGCGGTCAACCGGCTTGCAGATGCTCGAGTGATCCTCGTCGAGTGGAATCGCGCGTTCGCCGCGGATATTGGGCTCGGCGCTCGTCGCGTCGACGACGACGATGCCCTTGGGCAGCTTCAGCCCAAGGAAGAGCTCCGGCCGCAGTTCGCGCCGCTCGCAGTAGGTGCGGCAGACGACCGGGTGCCGTTGCAGATAGGTATTGAGGAACCAGCCGTGCAACTCGCGCAGGTGAGGTTCGTGCGCACGCAGGTCTTCGACCGGCTCGTTGGGGCGCAAGACGCTGCCGACGAAGCTGGCGAAGCTCGCGATGTTGGCACCCGAATGTGGCGTGGCGATGAAGGCGATGCCGCGCGTCGCCTGCGCGATCCGTTGCCAGCGCGGCACACCCTGACTCTCGGCCGCGTTCAGGATCTGCTTGACGAGAATGCCGCCCAGGCTGTGGGCGACGAAGATCAGCGCGCGCTCGCCGAGCCGCTCGTTGACGAGCTGCTCCAGCACCGCGTTGCCGCGATCGGCCAGCGGCATCGACTCGCGCTGCCAAGCCGACACGTCGGCCGCGTAGCCGAGCGTCCACACGCCGAGCGACGAGGCGAAGTCCGCGGCCAGCCAGGCGGGCCAGAATGTGGCGTCGTCCTTCGGCTCGCGCATCCACGTCGTGCGCGGGCCGCCGCCCAGGCCGTGAACAAAGACCAAGTCCGCGCTGCGCTTCGGGTTGGCCGTGCCGGCGACGGCTTGCAGTCCGTCCATGCTCGCTCCTAGAAGCTCAGGGCCGCACGCTCATGCGGTCCCGCATGTTAAGGCGACGTTGTACCTGGAAACGGCGGTCGGCCGCTTTCCACCTCTGGCTACACCGCAAAGGACTCGAGGTTGGCGCCCAGCCGAGCACGCCACCCATCGGGTGACGTCGCGACGCACCCGATCGAGCCACGCTGCGACGCGCCGGCCACGTTGCTCCTCCTCACGGGCCCGAGCCCGTAGCGTCGTCGCGCCTTGCCTACGCGCCGCGAGGGCCCTGTTTCAGCGTTGCCCTCGCCGTGAAGCGGCGAATCAGGAAACTCGCATCGGCAAAGCACTTCGCCACCAGTACGGCGCAGACTGGCGCTGAATGCGAACCTGGGGCGCTACACGCCTTGACGCGTCAGCTTGGCCGCCAGTGCCTGATTCAGCGTGTCGGCGCTGTCCTGCAGATGGGCGCGGGTTGCGGGGCTCAGCCCGGTGCGGCGCGCGGCGGCATCGAGTTGGTCGGCAAGCGCCTTCGCCTGCACGCGCCGCAGGCTGCGCGCGTCGGCGCGGGTCTGCGTCTGCGGGCGCAGCAACTGGTTGGCGAGGCGGTTCACGTGCTCGCGCTGCAACTCGCGGCGCAGCGGCGCGATCTCGGCGCCGGTCGCGAGCTCGCTCCACACCGCCTGCGTCAGACGGGTGTCCAGTTCAGTCAGGCGCAGCGCGCGCTGCGGGCCGCTCGGCGCCTTCTCGGCGCTGTCGAGCAGTCGCGCGGCGACGGCGTCGCCCATCAGCGCGTCGAGCATCCCCTTTTGCAGGTCGAGCACGACGACGGCGAGCGAGAAGTCGGTGCCCGACGCCCCGTCGCCGCCGCGCACCGCGTCCCAGCGCTCGAGGTAGTCGGCGCCGAGCTTGCGCTGCAGCGCGGGCGAAATCTTCAGGCTGTCGGCCG
>CAZVNC010000035.1:0-2511 GCA_964628305.1 uncultured Ideonella sp. | reverse complement strand
CGAGAACAGGCCGGCGACGATCAGGTCGAGCGCGCGGCGCTGCTGTTCGACCGGCAGCGGCGTCAGAGGATCGCGCCCGCTGCCCGGCGCGTCGCGCAGCGTGCGCACGCCGCCGATCTGGCGCGTCAGCGCGTTCGCCGAACGGCCGACATCGCGCACCGCATACAGCACCGAGCGGCGCAGCACGGCGTAGTCCTCGTCCGGCTTCAGGTTGCGCGTTTCCTGGCGCGCCAACAGGTCCTGCGCGATCAGAATGCGCTTTTGCGCGAAGGCGATGATGTCGTCGCCGAGGTCGAACTGCAGCGACTCCGGATCGAGGCCGATGAAGTTGTCCTCGTCGGTGCCGTAGGCAAGCTGTGGCTCGCGGCTGCGCGCGGCGATGCGATGCAGCTCGGCCGCTTCGTCGGCGGCGGCGATCGACTTGTAGGCATACTCGATCGCCCAGTAGTCGTAGGGGCCGAGCGTCGTGTTGAACGGCGTGCCGTAGCGCGCGCGCGGCTCGCTCGGGCCGTTCAGGTTGATCGCCGCGTACTCCATCACCGAGGCGGTGATGCCGTTGGCGGCGGTGAACGCCGGGTCGGCGAGCTGCGCCGCCGTATACGCGCGCGAGGCGCGAAAGTTGTGGCGCAGTCCGAGGGCGTGGCCGACTTCGTGCATCGCCGTGTCCTTCAGGTAGGCGTCGACGAACTCCTGCGCCTCGCGGCTGTCGGGGTCGATCTCGCCGCGCGCTTCGAGCACGTCGAGTGCGTAGCTCATCTGTTCTGCCGCGGCGTCGGCGTAGGTGCAGACGAGGCCGGAGACAAGGTCCGCGCTGCCCGGTTCGTCGACGCCCACCGCCGACGCCAGCACCTGCGAGCGCAGCGCGCGGATGTTGCGCGACGAGAGGCTCTCGATCGCGATGTCGGCATCGAGGATCTCGCCACTGCGCGGATCGACGTGGCGCGGTCCGATCGCGCCCCATGCCGGCGCGGCGTTCGTCATCCAGCGGATCGATGCGCGGCCGAAGTCGAGGGTGTCGAACGCGGCATCGTCGGGCTCGATCCTGACGACGATCGCATCCTTGAAGCCGATCCGCTCGAAGGCCTTGTTCCATTCGAGCACGCCGGCCGTGATCGGCGCGCGGTACTTCTGCGGCACGGTGCGGTCGATCCAGAACGTGATCGGCTGCACCGGCTCGGAGAGAGCGGCGCCCGGGTCCTTCTTCTCGAGCCGCCAGCGGTCAACGTAGCGGCGCCGCGGCGAGCGCTCGAGGTCATCGCTGAAATCGGCGACGCTGGTGTTGAAGTGGCCGATGCGGGCGTCGGCCTTGCGCGTCGCCATCGGCTGCGCCGGCAGCTTGCCGATCGAGTAGTGCAGCGTCATGAAGAGGCTGCGCGGATCGGGCACCGTCCTGGGCACGCTGGGGGCCGGTGCGCCCGCCGGCGCGCCGGGCGTCGGCTGCGCGATCGAACCCGTTGCGAAGTGCGCAAGCACCTCGACGACGAGCAGATCCGGCGCGTCGCGCACGGTCGTGATCGCCGAGTTGCGCGCATCGAACGTGTAGCCCTGGCGGTAGCTGCGCTGCAGGCTGCCGCCGATGCCGAGCAGGTCGGCAATGAAGATCGAATTGGCCTCGATCAGGACCGACTTGCGATCAGGCTCGGGCAGGCTCGCCACCGCGCTACTGGCGACCAGGCTCGGCGAATACGCTGCTTGCACCGCGAGGCCTTGCGGCGTTCCGGCCGCGGCGACGTATTCGCTATTGATGCGGATCAGTTGCACCTGGTTGTGGATGCGGCGAAAGGCGACGAGCCCGTCCTCCCGGCTCATCAGCCCGCCGAAGTACGAACCGACCCCGATGCCGGTCTTGATCTTGGGCGAGAGGAAGAACGGCTGGTCGAAGTCCGCGGGTTGCAGCTCGAGCCAGACCTTGTCGTCCTTGCGCCAGACCGTGAACAGGCCGTCGCTGCGCTCGGCCCCCCTCACGACTTCCGCGAACGGCTTGAGCGGCCCGGGCGGTGCCGCCGACGCGATCGGCGGCGCTCCCGGCGGGCGCGGCGCGGACGCGGCGCCGGTCGGCGCGGCGGCGGCGGTCACGGCCGGTGGGGTCGCGGCCGGCACGACCGGGCCGGGCGTGCTGCAGGCCTGCAAGGCGAGCGCGGCAACGATCAAGGCCCCGCACCGCGCGGCGAACGACAGCCCGCGCGCCGCCGCATCGATCCGTCCGGCACCCGGGTGTTCGCACGAGATCACGGTGCGCGGCCTCGCATCAGCGAATCGGCTTGAAGCGCAGCCGGTGCGGCCGCGCGCCTTCCTCGCCCAAGCGCTTCTTCTTGTCGGCCTCGTACTCCTGGTAGTTGCCGTTGAAGAAGACCCACTTCGAGTCGCCTTCGGCGGCGAGGATGTGGCTGGCGATACGGTCGAGGAACCAGCGGTCGTGGCTGATGACGAGGATCGAGCCGGCGAACTCGAGCAGCGCGTCTTCCAGCGCGCGCAGCGTCTCGACGTCGAGGTCGTTGCTCGGCTCGTCGA
>CAZVNC010000034.1:6492-11421 GCA_964628305.1 uncultured Ideonella sp. | reverse complement strand
TCGAGAGCGTGGACGACGTCGCGGGCGTCGAAGTCACCCGGCCGGACCGGCTCGCGGTCGTCACGCAAACGACGCTGTCGGTCGACGATGCGGCCGCAATCCTCGCCGCCGTCAAGCGGCGCTTCCCGAACGTGCGCGAACCCAAGCAGCAGGACATCTGCTACGCGACGCAGAACCGCCAGGATGCGGTCAAGCTGCTCAGCCCGCAGGTCGACGTCGTGATCGTCGTCGGCAGTCCGACGAGTTCGAACAGCAACCGGCTGCGCGAAGTCGCGCAGCGTCTCGGGACGCCGGCCTACATGGTCGATCGGCCCGAGGATCTGCAGCGCGCGTGGTTCGAAGGGCGGCGGCGCATTGGCCTGACGGCGGGCGCGTCGGCGCCCGACATCCTCGTCGAGCAGGTGATTGCGCGTCTGCGCAAGCTCGGTGCCCTGTCGGTGCGCAAGCTCGAAGGCGTCAAGGAGACGGTGCACTTCCCGCTACCCAAGGGGCTCGGCGACAAGTCGATGAACCGGGGCTGACGAGCGCGTTGCCGGGGCGTGGCGCGCCCGGGCGCCGTGCGGCGCCGCCGCCTTGCGTCAGCCGCGCTTTGTCGACGCCTTGCGAACGACGCGGATCGCAGGGCCCGGCTTTGCGGACGCATGCTTGCACCCGGCGCAGCCGTTTCGCGCCGCCGCTGCCCGTTGCCAGCGAAGCTTCGCAGGCGCAGGCCACGGCAGGCGCAGCGCGGCGCGCGCGCAGGCGCGCCGCGCCGCGGCGGGCATCAGGATCCAGATCGAGCTGGCGGTGCACAGTGCGACGATGCAGGCGACGATCAGGGTCTGGAGATGCATCGTTTCAGCCTCCGAGCGCGAGCGTCAACCGATACGTCACGAACGACGCCGCGTAGGCGAGCACGAACAGGTAGGCCGCCATCATCAGCGGATAGCGCCACGCGTTCGTCTCGCGCTTGACGACGGCGAGCGTCGACAGGCATTGCGGCGCGAAGACATACCACGCGAGCAGCGAGTAGGCGGTGGCGAGCGACCAGTCGCGCGCGATGACGGGTCCGAGTGCATCGGCGACTGCTTCGCCGGACGCCGACAGCGCATAGACCGTTCCGAGCGCGCCGACCGCGACTTCGCGTGCCGCAAGGCCGGGGACGAGGGCGATCGAGATCTGCCAGTTGAAACCGATCGGCGCGAAGACATGCTGCAGCGCCTGACCGAGCCAGCCGGCCGCGCTGTAGAGGATGGCGGGACCCTGGGCGCCGGGCGGCGGCGCGGGGTAGCTCGACAGGAACCACAGCACGACGGTCAGCGTGAAGATGATTCCGCCCACCCGGCGCAGGAAGATGCGCGCGCGCTCCCACAGGCCGAGCGCCAGATTGCGCAGCCCGGGCACGCGGTAGGGCGGCAGCTCGAGCATCAGCGGCTGGTAGCGGCTCTTCATCCAGACCCGCTTGAAGACCCAGGCCACACCCATCGCCGAGACGACGCCAGCCACGTACAGCCCGAACAGCGTCAGACCGCGCAGGTTGAAGAGGCCGACACTGCGGTTCGGAACGAACGCGCCAATCAATAGCGCATACACCGGCAGCCGTGCCGAGCACGTCATAAGCGGCGCGACCATGATGGTCGCCAGCCGGTCCTTCCAGTTCGCGATCGTGCGGGTCGCCATGATGCCGGGGATCGCGCAGGCAAAGCTCGACAGCAGCGGGATGAAGGCCCGTCCGGAGAGCCCCACCTTGCCCATCAGGTTGTCGAGCAGGAACGCGGCGCGCGGCAGATAGCCCGAATCCTCGAGCAGCAGGATGAAGAAGAACAGGATCAGGATCTGCGGCAGGAAGACGGCGACGCCGCCGACGCCGGCGATCACGCCATCGACGAGCAGGCTGCGCAGCGGCCCCTCGGCCATGTGCGCCGTCGTCCAGTCCGCGCCCGCCGCCATCGCCCGCGCGATGAGGTCCATCGGCAGTTGGGCCCACGAGAAGACGGCCTGGAAGATCAGGAACAGCAACGCGGCGAGGATCACGAGGCCCCACACCGGATGCATCGCGACGCCATCGATGCGGTGGTGAAAGCGCTGGAACTGCGCCGCGGCGGGCGCGGCGATGGCAAGAATGCGGCGCACTTCGGCCTGCAGCGTGGACGGCGCCTGCAGCCCGGACGAGACTGCCTGCGGCGCGTTCGAAGCGGCGTGCTCCAACTCACGTTCGAGGCCGGCGAGCAACTCGGCGTGCCCGCCGCGCCTGACGGCGACGGTTTCGACGACTGCGCAGCCGAGTTCGGCCGCCAGTTTGCCGGCGTCGATGGCGAGACCCTGGGCGCGCGCGACGTCCGCCATGTTGAGCGCGACGAGCATCGGCCGGCCGAGCCGCCGCAGCTCGAGGACGAGGCGCAGGTTCATTTGCAGGTTGGTCGCGTCGACGACGGCGACGATCAGGTTGGGCGCCGCCTCGCCTTCGCGCCGGCCCTCGATCACCTCGAGCGTCACGCGCTCGTCGGGCGTTGCCGGCACCAGGCTGTAGGCGCCGGGCAGGTCGATGAAAGTCACCTGCCGGCCGTTGCGCAAGCGCGCCGTGCCGACCTTGCGCTCGACCGTCACGCCGGCGTAGTTGGCGACCTTCTGGCGCGCGCCGGTCAACAGATTGAAGAGCGCCGTCTTGCCGCAGTTCGGGTTGCCGACGAGCGCAATCCGAAAGTCGCAGCCCGGGCCGATCGCTTCAGCGGTCATTGCGCGTGGCGCCTGTTGCGGTCCGGGCCGGCGCGACCTCGACGCATTCGGCCTCGATCCTGCGCAGCGCGAACATCGTCGCACCGATCAGCACCGCAAGCGGTTCTCGCCCGCCGGGGCCGCGCCGCACGAGCTGAACCGGTTCGCCGGCGATGAATCCGAGTTCGGCAAGGCGACGCAAGGTCGCGTCGTCCACTTCGCGGGAGCGCGCGACGAGTCCGGCAACGGTCGCATGTGCGCCGTTCGGCAGTTCGCTCAAGAGCGTGGGGGTGGACACGGGGGTGGTCGCAGCCGTTACGGACGCACGATCGGAGTCAACGTAAATGAGATTGTCTCTCATTGCGGTTCCGGCAGAAAGGGCCTTCATGTGAAGGTGTTGCGTTGCATCAAAGGCACGCCGCAGGCGAGAAACAAAGCATTGACGACGCGAATACGAATGAGTAGCATTCGCTCATCGTGCCTTCGTCAAAGCCTCGCAAACAGCCCGCCGTCGCGCCGCCGCCTCGTGTGTCGAGCGCATCGCTGTTCGGACGCCACCGGGAACTGGTCGTCGAACACAACGGGCGCGCGTACCGGCTGCAACTGACGCGCAGCGGCAAACTCATTCTCACTGCATGACGACAGGACGTCGTGCCTATAGCGTGCAAGTCTCGAGCCAATCCTCCAGCCAGCCAAGGGGCGTGCGTTGCCTCGTAGCCAGCCAGCGAGTTCTACATGACCGCGGGTTCACTACAAGGAACGTCCTTTGGAAAATCACAAACACGCCGCGCGGCCGATGCTGCGCACGCTGGTCATGGCGGGTCTGGCGAGTTGCCTGCCCGCGCATGCCGAGACCGAAGTGCAAAACCTGAACACGACGGTGGAGAAGCTGTTGCAGCGGATGGCGCAGCTCGAGGCGGCGAACAAGCGCCTGCAAAGCGAGGTGGAGCAGCTCTCGGTCGAAAAGGACGCTGCCGCCGGCCGGGCGAAGCAGGCGGCACCGGATGTCGCCGCTGAACCCGGCGCTGCCGCCGGTGAGGCGCAGTCTCAGGCCCAAGCCGACGGCGCGCGGCAACCCGGCAGGCTCGAGCAGGCGCTCGAGGGCGTCAGCGTCGGCGCTTCGGTCGCGATGGTGTCGCAGCGCGCGTTGCGCGGCACGACCGAGGGCGACAAGAGCCAGCTCAACTACCGCGCCGACGTCGAAGTCGAGATTCCGCTCGCCAAGGTCGCCGACGTCGGCGAAAGCAAGCTCTTCTTCCACGTTCGCGCCGGGCAGGGCGAGGGCTTGCTGTTCGCCTACCCGACGCTGACGGCGACGCCGAACAGCACCGCCTTCTTCCTGCAGAACAGCGACGATTCGGCGACCGTCATCGGCCAGGCCTGGTACCAGTTCACCCATCCGCTCGCGGCCGGCGCATCGGGTGCGCAACCGAACATCGAGGCGACGATCGGCAAGATCGACCTGTTCGGATTCTTCGACCAGAACACGATCGCCGACAGCGAGACCGACGCCTTCCTCAACAACGTCTTCGTGCACAACCCGCTGCTCGATTCGGGCGGCGCGATCGGCGGCGACAGCTATGGCTTCCAGCCCGGCGTGATCACGAGCTATGCGAGCGATGCGGGTGACAAGAATCACTGGAAGGCATCGGTCGGCGTGTTCGCGTCCGGCGCCGGGGCGAGCTTCAACTCGAGCTTCAGCCAGCCGTTCGTGATCGGTCAGCTGGGCTACAGCGGCGCGACGCTGCATGAGCGCCCCGGCAACTACCGGCTCTACGCCTGGACCAACGGTTCGTTCACGCCCTACAACAACGAGTTCGCCACTGCGACCGATCGCACGACCGGAATCGGCCTGTCGATCGATCAGGAAGTGGCCGATGGCCTCACCGTGTTCACCCGCTATGGACACGCGTTCAGCGGCGAGGTGCGCTTCGGCAACGCGTTCACGCTCGGCGCGCAGCTAACCGGCTTGCGCTGGGGTCGCGAGAACGACCGCGTCGGCGTTGCCTTCGGTTGGCTCAATACGAGTTCGGGCTTTCGCGCCGCGGCGCCGACGCTCGATGTCAACGGCGACGGCGTTGCGGACTTCGGCTACCGGCCGACCGGCGCCGAGAAGGACCTGGAGCTCTACTACGCTTGGCAGATCAACCCGAACCTGCAGCTCTCTCCGAACCTGCAATGGATCGGTCAGCCCGGCGGGGACCCGAACGCAAAGGACATCTGGGCCGTCGGCCT
>CAZVNC010000034.1:274-6469 GCA_964628305.1 uncultured Ideonella sp. | reverse complement strand
CCACCCTTCACTTCGAGGAGAACATTCATGCTGAACAAACTGCTCGTCGCCATCGCCGCGGCCGGTCTCGCTGCGACCGCCCTGGCGGCCGAAGACCCCATCGGCAAGCCGAAGGAAATCAACGGTCTCGAGGTTGCGGCGGTCTATCTGCAGCCGGTCGAGATGGAGCCGAAGGCGATGATGCGGGCCGCCAAGGAGTCCGACATCCACCTCGAGGCCGACATCCATGCCACTGCCGACAACAAGAACGGCCTGCCCGAAGGCGCCTGGGCACCGTACCTCAACATTCAGTACGTGCTGCAAAAGCGCGGCAGCGACAAGGTGCAAAAGGGTGACCTGATGCCGATGGTCGCCAACGATGGCCCCCACTACGGTGACAACGTCAAGCTCGAAGGCCCCGGCAAGTACGACCTGACCTTCATCATCGGCTCGCCGGAGACCGCGCACGGCAACCATTTTGGCCGCCATGTAGACAAGGAAACCGGCGTCGCGCCCTGGTTCAAGTCCTTCGAGCTTAAGTACGAGTTCGTCTACGCGGGAACCGGCAAGAAAGGCGGCTATTGAGATGAAGACCTGGCAGAGGGCCGCGGCGCTGCTGCTGGCAGCGTGGTTCGCGCCGGTATCGGTGGTACTTGCCGACATGCCGGCCTACACGTTGACCTTCAAGCCCGACGGCAGCTTCGAGCCGGCACGCCTCGAGGTTGCCCCCGGGCGCTTCAAGATCGTTCTCGTCAACCAAAGCAAGCAGGCGGTCGAGTTCGAAAGCCTGCCGCTGCGCGTCGAGAAGGTTCTCGGACCGGGCGTGACCTCGTTCGTCGTGCTGTCGTTGTCGAAGCTGGGCGAGTATCCCTTCTTCGACGACTTCCATCCGCAGTTCAAGGGCACGCTGGTCGTCGCGCCAAGACCCTGACGCATCCACATGGATCAGGTCGCCTTCATCGTCTGGCGCGAGAGCGTCGAGGCCTTGCTCGTCGTCGGCATTCTCTATTCCTGGCTGAGCCAGTCTGATGCCGGCCGCCGCGGCCTGCCCTGGCTTTGGGGTGGCGTTGCGGGCGGGCTGCTGCTGGCCGGCGCATTGGCCGCCGTGCTGCTCGGAATCTCGTCGTGGCTGACGGATACCGGCCAGCAGTGGTTCCAGGCCGCGATGGCCGTCGCCGCCTGCGCGCTGGTCGTTCAGATGGTCGTCTGGATGCGCCGCCATGGCCGGGGACTGAAGAGCGAGCTGGAAACGGGTGCTGCGGCGCAGGTCGGCGGCCAGCAGTGGTGGGGGCTATGCGTGCTGGTCGCGATCGCGGTCGCGCGCGAAGGCAGCGAGACCGTCGTGTTCCTGTACGGCACGATCCTTTCGTCGCAGCAGAAGGGCGATGTCGGCGCGATGGTGCTGGCCGGCCTCGGCGGGTTCGGCATTGCGCTGCTGACGTTCTGGCTGCTGCAACTCGGCGGCCGGATCATCACCTGGCGGCGCTTCTTCAAGCTGACCGAAGTCCTGCTGCTCCTACTCGCAAGCGCGCTCCTCGTCTCAGCCACCGACCGCCTGATTGCGCTCGAAGCCCTGCCCGCCCTGATCGATCCGGTCTGGAACAGCGCCGGCTTCCTCGATACAAGCGGCGGCCTTGGCAAGCTGCTGGCCGATTTCGCTGGTTATCGCGCGACGCCGGCCTTGTCGCAACTGCTGATCTGGCTGGCCTACTGGGGCGTCGTCAGCTGGCTGCTGCGCCGCACGTCGGCCGCGCCAGCCTCCCTCGCACGAACGGCCGGTGCATCTCGCGAAGGACTGTCGTCTCGCAGTTGAGGGCCGGCTTTCGCAACGCTTTCGATGGTCGTATCGAGTTCATTTCGCCGCCGGGTCGCCTCGGTCGGGGACCTCTTGCGCGATCACCAGGGTGCGATCCGAAGAATCCAATGGGTCATCGTTGTCGTCTATGTGGCGCTGCTGACGATTCCGGCGGCGATGCCGCTTCCGGACAGCTCCGCATCGGTTTTCAACAACCTGACGATTGCGGCCCAGTTCGCGTTCTGGGGCATCTGGTGGCCGTTCGTGCTGGTCTCGATCCCTCTGTTCGGGCGCGCATGGTGCGGCCTGTTCTGCCCCGAAGGCGCGTTGACGGAATGGGCCAGCCGGCACGGGCGAGGCGGGGCGATCCCGCGCTGGATGCGCTGGGGAGGCTGGCCGTTCGTCGCCTTCAGCCTGACGACCATCTACGGGCAACTGGTCAGCGTCTATCAGTATCCGTGGGCGGCGGCGGCGGTGCTCGGCGGATCGACGATCGCGGCGATCGTCGTCGGCTGGCTCTACGGGCGCAACAAGCGGGTCTGGTGCAAGACCCTGTGCCCGGTGAACGGGGTCTTCAACCTGCTCGCCAAGCTTGCCCCCTGGCACTACGGGGTCGACGCGGCGGCGTGGCGGGCGCCGGTGCGGCGCACGCAATCGGTGAACTGCGCGCCGCTATTGCCGCTGCGCACGATGCAGGGGGCGGGCGAGTGCCACATGTGCGGCCGCTGCAGCGACTATCGCGGTGCGATCACCCTGAGCCCGCGCTCGCCCGAAGCCGAGATCGTCGATATCGAGCAGGGGAGCGGTTGGCAGACGGCCTTGATCGTCCTCGGTCTGATGGGCATTGCGGTCGGCGCCTTTCTCTGGAGCGCAAGCCCCTGGTATGTGGCGATCGAGCAGGTGGCTGCGACCTGGCTCGTGAATCGGGACGTCTATTGGCCCCTGGCGCAGAACGCGCCCTGGTTCGTGCTGACCCACTATCCCGATGTCAACGACAGCCTCAGTTGGCTCGACGGCGCGATCGTCCTGCTCTTCATCGGCGGTACAGCGCTGATCGTCGGCGGCTCGGCCTTTGTCGGTCTGTGGCTCGCGGATCGCATCCTGCCGGCCTTGAACACGCCGCAAGCGAACGAGGTGGCACAAAAGGGTCTACGCAGCCCGTTCGCCGGCATCCACAAGTTGGCTCAGGGCCTGATCCCGGCGGCGGGGGGCGGGGTGTTCCTCGGTCTGTCTGCGACGACGCTGACGCTGCTGCACAACGAGGGGCTGCGCACCGGCTGGGCCAATCCGGTGCGGTTCACGCTGCTCGCGCTGGCGATCGCCTGGAGCTTGCGCTTTCAGTGGCGGCTCGCCGGGTTGCGAACCGTGCAGACCGCGCGCCGTCTGGCCGCTGTGGGCGCGGTCGGCGTCGGACTGCTGCCGTTCTGCTGGGCCTGGATGCTGCTCTTCGTGCTCTGGTAGCGCGCTCAGGCAGCGCCGCCCGAGCCCATTTGCGACTGCAGCCAGTTCGGCTCGCCAACCTTCGCGACAAGCTCGATCTGCGTCTCCAGCGTGTCGATGTGCTCTTCGGTGTCGTCGAGGATGCCCTGCAGAACCGCGCGTGACACGTAGTCGCTGACGGTCTCGCAGTGCGCAATCGCGTCCTTCAGCGTCGCCTGCGACCCCACTTCGAGCTTCAGGTCGCAATGCAGGATCTCGACCGCGTTCTCGCCGATCAACAGCTTGCCGAGGTCCTGCAGGTTGGGCAAGCCGTCGAGCATGAGGATGCGCTCGATCAGCTCGTCGGCGTGTTTCATTTCCTCGATCGACTCGTCCCGCTCGCGCTTGGCCATTGCGCCGAAGCCCCAGTGCGCGAGCATGCGGTAGTGCAGGAAGTACTGGTTGACGGCGGTGAGCTCGTTCTTGAGTTGGCGGTTCAGGAAATCCAGAACCTTGGCATCGCCTCGCATCGCATGCTCCTCTCGTATGGGGAGACTGCATTGTGCGCCACGCCGGCACGAATCACGTCGTTGGCATGACGCGACGCGGGGATGACGATGCTGGCTTGCTCAGGCGAAGGCTGGCTCGCCGGCGGGTGCTGCGTGGCCTGCGCAACTGCACTCGGCGAAGACCGAGCGCGCGCAGTCGTCGCAGCGGCCGCAACTGGTGCCGACAAGCAGCTCTTCTTGCAATGCTTCGTAGTCGGTGCAACCGCTCTTTGCCGCACGCGCGATGTCGCGATCGGTGATCCGGTGGCAGAGGCAGACGACCATGATGCGCTCCTTGTGCTTGCGGTGCCCGCCGTGCCGTTGACGGCGAAATGGTCGGGCAACGTCGATAGGGTGCAATGTAATACGAACCGTTCGTATTTGCAATAGCTCTCGGCAAACCATGTTGCAAGCGTGGTTCCTGCGATCGCGTCGGCGCCCGCGCGACGGCCTTCGGTGCGTGTCGGGCTGCGCCGAGGCGACCTGCCCGATCGCGGGCCGATCGGGTGTGCTGCCTACAATTCAGGCCCCAACCGAAGAGCCGCGACCGGCGGCGCCGCTTCCATGCTCGATATCAACCTGCTGCGCAAGGACCTGGCCCAGATCGTCGCCCGCCTCGAGACGCGCAAGGATGCACAGCCCGTTCTCGACGTCGCGCGCTTCACCGCGATCGAGGCCGAGCGCAAGACGCTCCAGTCCGACACGCAGGCGCTGCAGGCGAAGCGAAACAGCCTGTCAAGGGAGATCGGACAGCGCAAGGGCAAGGGCGAGGACAGCGCCGCGCTGATGACGGAAGTTGCGGGGCTCGGCGATGAATTGAAGGCATCGGAGGATCGGCTCGACGCGATCCAGGCCGAGTTGCACGCGATGCTGATGGCGTTGCCGAATCTGCCGCATCCGAGCGTGCCGGTCGGCGCCGACGAGACTGCGAACGTCGAACTGCGCCGCTGGGGCACGCCGCGTGTCTTTGACTTTGCGGTAAAGGATCATGTCGACCTCGGTGCGCCGCTCGGCCTGGACCTGGACACCGGTGCCCGGCTCTCCGGCGCGCGCTTCTCGTTTCTGCGCGGTCCGGTCGCCCGTCTCCATCGCGCTCTTGCGCAGTTCATGCTCGACCTGCAGACGACCGAGCACGGTTACACCGAGTGCCACACGCCATACATCGTGAACCGCGAGGTGCTCGAAGGCACCGGACAGTTGCCGAAGTTTCGCGACCAGATGTTCTGGGTCTATCGGGGCGAAGAGGGCGACGCGGGCCAGGCCGCCGCCGCCGGCCAGGAGCAGTACCTGATCTCGACCTCGGAGATCTCGCTCACCAACAGCGTGCGCGGGCAGCTGATCGATGCGGCACAGTTGCCGATCCGGCTCACCGCGCACAGCCCGTGCTTTCGCAGCGAAGCCGGCAGCGCCGGGCGCGACACGCGCGGCATGATCCGCCAGCACCAGTTCGACAAGGTCGAGATGGTGCAGATCGTCGCCCCCGATCAAAGCTACGCTGTGCTCGACCAGATGGTCGGCCACGCCGAGGCGGTGCTGCAGCGGCTCGGACTGCCCTATCGCGTCGTCGAACTCTGCACCGGCGACCTCGGCTTCGGCTCGACCAAGACCTTCGACCTCGAGGTCTGGGTGCCCGCGCAGGGGACGTACCGCGAGATCAGCTCGTGTTCGAACTGCGAAGCGTTCCAGGCCCGGCGCATGCAGGCGCGCTTCAAGAACGCGCAAGGCAGGAACGAATTCGTTCACACGCTCAACGGCTCGGGGCTGGCCGTCGGCCGCACGCTCGTCGCGGTGCTCGAGAACTACCAGCGCGCCGACGGCAGCGTCGAGGTGCCCGTCGCGCTGCGGCCTTACATGGGCGGCTTGGCGCTGCTTTCGCCTTGACCCAGGATTGATCAACGGATAGCCCCTTCGGGCAGGTTGCCCGCGAACGCCGTTCAGGGACAATGACCCTGCGCGAAGCTGTGTCAACGGCTGACCGTCGCACCCCGCCCCCCTTTCACTTCAGGAGAGCCCGATGCCCGACGTCATCCGCCCCGCGGCGGCCCTTGTGTTGTTGTTCGGGGCGAGCAGCCTCGCGATCGCGCAGGACGCGCACCTCGCGCGCAACCTCGCGGCCACCTGCACCAACTGCCACGGCACGAACGGCCAGGCCAAAGGCCAGATGAAGTCGCTCGCCGGCATGCCGGCCGACAAGCTCACCGCATTCGTCGCCGACTTCAAGAGCGGCGCGCAGTCGTCGACCATCATGCAGCAGATCGTCAAGGGTTACAGCGACGAGCAGATCAAGCTCATCGCCGGCTTCTACGCCGCTCAACCCGCTGCCAAGTGAGGGCCACGACGATGAACAAGCTTCACCCCACGCGCCGCAGCATCCTTGGTGCCGGCGTCGCGCTCGCAGCCACCTCGCTCGCCGGCTGTGCCGGCACGTCAACTGCCGGGCCGTCGATCGGCCGC
>CAZVNC010000034.1:0-264 GCA_964628305.1 uncultured Ideonella sp. | reverse complement strand
GGCGGTTTCGGCGGCGCCACCGCGGCGCGCTATCTCAAGCTCTGGGGCGGCAACGTCGACGTCACGCTCGTCGAACGCAACGCCGGCTTCGTGTCGTGCCCGATCAGCAATCTCGTCCTCGGCGGCTTCAAGCAGATCTCGGACGTGAGCTTCGGCTACGACGGCCTGAAAGCAATCGGGGTCCGCGTCGTGCAGGGCGAGGTGACCGTGATCGACGCCTCGGCGCGCAAGGTGCGGCTGGCCGGCGGCGGCGAACTCGGATAC
>CAZVNC010000033.1:10240-11450 GCA_964628305.1 uncultured Ideonella sp. | reverse complement strand
TAAAATCGCACCGAGCCCTGTATTGCGCAACGCCACCGGATCGCCCACGCCATGCACTTCTTCTGGAAGCCCTACAAGTCCGACACCACCTCGTTCATCGAGGAGCTCAAGGCGAAGAAGCCGACGCTGGAGGACGAACAGCGCCGCGGGCGCGGATTGTTGTGGGACCGCGCGATCGACCGCGAGGCGCAGGCACGCTTCCGCAAGGCACGGGTGCCGCAGCAGCCCTACGTCTACTACCAGAATTCGTCCGATTGACGGCCGGCGCGAAGGCCGCGGCATGATGATGGACGCCGTGCTGGCGCCCGACGACGCGGGCCGCCCACCGGCCGGTGCACTGGATGCATCCGGCGTTCCCGAGACGGTCGACGCGATGGCGCTCGCGCGCCTCTACGGCGAGCCGCTTTTCACGCTGCCGACCGACCTCTACATTCCGCCCGACGCGCTCGAGGTCTTCCTCGAGGCCTTCGAAGGCCCGCTCGATTTGCTGCTCTACCTGATCCGGCGCCAGAACTTCAACATCCTCGACATCCCGCTCGCCGACGTCACGCGCCAGTACCTCGCCTACGTCGAGCAAATCCGCAAGCGCAACCTCGAGCTTGCCGCCGAGTATCTGCTGATGGCGGCGATGCTGATCGAGATCAAGTCGCGCATGCTGCTGCCGGTGAGGAAGAGCGCCGAAGGCGCCGAGACCGAGGACCCGCGCGCCGAGCTCGTGCGCCGCCTGCTCGAATACGAGCGGATGAAGCTCGCCGCCGCCAAGCTCGACGCCTTGCCGCTGCTCGGGCGCGACTTCCTGCGCGCGCAGGTCGCGGTCGAACAAGCGCTGCAGCCGCGCTTCCCGGACGTCGCCGCGAGCGAACTGCGCGATGCCTGGCAAGACATCGTCAAGCGCGCGCGGCTCGTCCAGCACCACACGATCAACCGCGAACAACTGAGCGTGCGCGAGCACATGAGCATCGTGCTGCGCCGCCTGCAAGGGCGGCGCTTCGCACTTTTCGAGGACCTGTTCGACGCCGGTCGCGGCCTGCCGGTGATGGTCGTCACCTTCATCGCGCTGCTCGAGCTGGCGCGCGAAAGCCTGCTCGAAGTGACGCAGGCCGAGGCCTTCGCGCCGATCTACGTGCGGCTGGCGTACAACCCTGCCTGACCGCACGCACTCGATGCCGCGACTGCACCGTCAGCGCGGCGGGCACCTGACGACGTTGCC
>CAZVNC010000033.1:0-10230 GCA_964628305.1 uncultured Ideonella sp. | reverse complement strand
CGGACATATCGCGACAAACTCGCAGCGCATCGATTCCCTGGATTCTTATCGTCTCGCCCGAGGGCGGAACATTCGACGTCTTGAATTCCACCTCGGTGTGCGGATCTTTGGTGGCATCGATATCGCCCAGGCTCTGACCCATCGCGTCCTGAAGCACGCCGCCTCTGACCAATCCCACCCCGAGAACTTTGCCCGCTGGGTCGACGAACACCGCCAGAGTGCCCTCCGGAAGGGGCTTCGGGATTCCGCCGATCTGGATTTCCATGATCTGTCCTTTCGATGGTTTGAGTTGCCAACAGGAACATGAAACGCCGACGCATGTCGGCGCCATCAAAGCGCGATCGAGAATCGCGCAAAGAACAACCGCCCCGGATAGACCCGCGGGCTGGCGAAGGCATCGATCTCCTGGTAGCGAAACTGCTTGTCGAAAAGGTTGCGCACCTCCGCCGAAACGATTCCGGCGCGCCCCGGCAGCCGATAGGCGAGGCTCGCATCGACGACCACGAAGCGGCTCGACCCGCCGACCGTCTCGTCGTTGATGTCGAGGTAGCGGATTTGCTGGCGGACGCCGATCGCGGCAATGTTGGCCGACCAGTTGCCGAGCGAACTCAGCCGCAGCGCGACCGGAACAAAGGTCGTGTCGAGGTTCGTGAAGTGCTCGTTGAGCGTGAACGCCGCCGGGCGCTGGTAGCGTTCGCGCAGATAGTCCGCCGTTACCGTGACGTGCTCGCTGAAGATGTGATACGCGTACACCTTCGCGCTACGCTCGGTGAAGACGTAGTCGGGCTCGCCCGCGAAGCTCGGCAGCTCGATGTCGCGCGCCCACACCTGGGCACCGGCGAACGTGCCGTGCTCGAACTTCTGGTCGATGCCGAGGCCGGCAAACTTCGAGCGGGCGCCGTTCAGGTCGTCGTAGAGCTGGTTGAACCCGGCGATCTGGGTCGGCTGCAGCGTCTGGTCGGCGATGAAGGTGCGCTTGGTTGTGCGAAAGGCGGCGGCGCGCATCGTCGTGCCGGTCGGCAGCGACCAGACGAGGCCGAGCTTCGGGTTGAAGTCGGCGAGGTGGCGGCCGGTGCGATCGTAGGTGTCATAGCTCAGCCCGAGTTGCGGAACGAACCCCGCCGGCAGGCCGGTAAAGGTGGCGAAGGCGTAGACCGAGCGCTCGCGTGTGTCGCGGTTCGAGACGCCGTAGTCGCTCTCGTCGATCGTCGTCGCGTTGTGATAGGCCGAGACACCCGCGAGCACCTGCGCGCTCGAACCGCGATAGGCGTACTGGGCCTCGAAGGACTGCAGGCTTTCGCGATCCTCGAAGAACCAGCTCGCGTCGTCGCGCAGGTATTGACGTTCCTTGCTCCGCCCCGCGATCGCCGAGACGACCAGGTCGGAGCGCGGATCGAAGGCGAAGTAGCCGCCGAGGCGCGCCGACTGCAAATCGAGCTTGTGGCGCAGGCGTGACGAGAAGTCCGATGGATCGAACGCGAACGACAGGTCGCCCTGCTCGCGTCGGTCGTCGCGCACTTCGGCCTGCAGGCGCACCGAAGGCGACAGCCCGACCTGCACGAAGGCGCTGTACGCGTTGCGGTTCACGTCGTTGTTGGCGCGGAAACCATCGGTCTGGAAATGGAACTGCCCGAGGCTGAACGCGGCGGCGTCCTGCAAACCGGAGAAGATGAACTGGTCGCCGAAGGTCCTGCCGCTGCCGCCGACCGCATCGAACTGCACGGCGACGCCGTTGCTCGTGAACAGCGGGGCGAACTCGTAGCCGCCGGCCTGCGCCGGCCCGACGCCCTCGACGAAGATCTGCTGGCCGCCGAACAACTGCGGCTGCAACGCGTTCATGCCGAGCGGCTGGCGCAACTGCGATTGCAGCAACTCACTCACCCGCGCGCCCTCGGTCCGCAACTCGCCGACGTACGAGTCGGCGAGGAAGCGGTGCGCCGCAGGGTCGGTCGGATCGAGATTGAGCGACTTCACCGCCTCGAGCGCGGCGACCTGCTGCAAGCCGAGATCGCGATAGATGTAGGCGAGTCGTACCGACCGCGCCGCAAGATCCTGATCCAGATAGAGGCGCGATCGAAACACCGCCCGGTTGTCGTTCAGCGCGATCGACTGCTCCAGATCGCGCACCGCCTGCACCGGTTGATTGGCAGCCTGCTCCATCACGGCGCGGTACAGCAGCGGCGTCGGATCGCGCGGATCGAGGCCGATCGCGAGCCCGAACTGACCATCGGCCAGCGCATCGCGCTTTTCCTCGTAGTACGCCTTGCCGAGATAGCTGCGCACGAGCGAATTCGCCGGATCGAGCATGGCGGCGATCTCGATCTCGCCGCGTCCCTGCGCCAGTTCCCCGACGCGGATCTTCGCCAGCCCGAGCCCGAGCCGGGGCAGCGGGTCGGACTGGTCGAGTTCGATCGCACGCTCGAACGACCGACTGGCCGCCGCCGTGTCGATGCGGATCAGGCTTGCGAAGCCGAGCACGGTCTGCGTTCTGGCAAGCTTCGGGTCGAGTTGCACCGCCTCCTGCGCGAGGGCGAGCGCGGCGTCGAGCCGGCCGAGCGACATCTCGAGTTCCGCGCCGCGCGCGCGGGCGAGCGCACTCGCGGGGTCGAGCGCGATCGCCCGCTGTGCGCTCGCCGCTGCCGCCTCCAGATCGAAGCTCGCCTGCTGCGCATAGGACAGCGCGATGAACGCCGCTGGTGAATCCGGTGCCGCTTCGATCGCACGCCGCGCCAGCGCGAGCGCGCCTTCGCGGTCGTTTTCGACGACCGCGATCACCGCCAGCAGCGCTTGCGCCTCACCGTTTGCCGCAGCGCGCGCCAGGACGGCTTGCAGGTCGCGCTTCGCTTCGTCGACCCGGCCGACCAGCAGCAGCAGTCCGGCGCGATAGTTGAGCAACGCGGTGTCGGCCGTCTCGGGCGCTTGCGTGCCAAGCGCGACCAGGGCCTCGTCGATGCGACCGGCGCGATAGAGCGCGGCCGACTCCCGCGCACCGGGATCGGCGTCGATCTGCGGTCGCGCCGCTCGCGCATCGAAGACCGCGGGGAAGTAGAGCGTCCAGGCCACGGCGTCGAGCGGCCGCACGACGATCGACTTGACCAGCGTCTGCGCTTCCTTCGAGGCGACGACCTGCTCGCCGCGCGTGAGAGTGGAAGTTCCCGACGCGCTGCTTGCTTCAACCTCCCCTTCGAAGACGACCACGCTGGCGTCGGCGTCGGTCGTGCGCACCGCAAACTCGGTGCCGTTGACGTTGGCGTTGATGATCGGCGTCTTGACGCTGAACGCACGCGGCGTGCGGGTGATCACGTGCAGACCGCCGCTGAACTGCTCGATCAGCGTCGCCTTGCGGCTGTCGGGCGGGGCGAGCGTCAGGATCGTGCCCTGGTCGAGGCGCAGCAGCGTCTCGTTGTTCAATCGCACGCCCGCACGGCCATACTGCTGGACGCGGATCGTGTCGCCGCGGCACAGCGGCGCGTTGCGCTCGACCGCCGTCCAGCCGGCATTGCCGCGCCGGATCTCGACCTTGCCCTGGACCGAGACGACCTGGGCCAGCACCTCGGCGCACTGCGCCTGAGCCTGCGCGTTCGGCGCCAAGACCGCCCACAGCAGCACCGCCGTGCAGGCAAGCCAGGCACCGGATTCGCGGATGCCCGCAACTGCGAAGAATCGACCGACAGAACCTCCCATCGGAGCTCCTCGTCGCGACCAGCCGGTGCCGTGGCTGCGGCGCGCCCGTTCGCGCCGCGTCGCGTCCGGCCCGCACCGAGACCGAACCCGCGCAGCTTAACCCTGCACCCTGCCTGGCGTCAAAGCGTGCGCCGCACGATCACTTGGTAGAGACGGTGACCGCCGCCTGCCAGCCCTCGCCCGGCGGGTTCACCAGCAGCGCTTCGCATCGGTCGCGGTAGAAGCGCGACGGCCCGTCAGCCGGCCATTCGGCCACGATCGCGCTGAATGCGGCGGCCGCTGCGGCCCAGTTGCCGGTCAGGTAGCTCGCGAGCGCCGCTTCGAAGCGCGCGCAGCGCCGCTTGTCGTCCTCGCCGCAGTTGGCGGCAACGCCAAGCAGTTCGACGACTTCCACCTCGAGCGTCTTGCCCGCCAGGCGAAAGCGTCCGAGCGCGCGCGTCTGCAGCCCTTCGACCCCTTCGAGCATTGCGGACGATGCCAGCACTCGCGTCCCGAGCAGCTTGTTCAAGCCCTCGAGCCGCGACGCCGTGTTGATCAGGTCGCCGACGGCACGGTATTCGTAGTGGCCGGATGCGCCGACGTTGCCGACCATCACCCCGCCGCAATGCAGGCCAAAGCGGGTGTCGAACGCGGGCCGCTGCGCCGTCGCCTCCCGGTTGAAGCGATCGACGGCGGCTGCGATCTCGAGCGCCGCGCCGCAGGCGCTGCGCCGCACCTCGGCATCGGGCGCGGTCGCGGTCCACAGCGCGACCATCGCGTCGCCGACGACGTCGACGACGATGCCGCCGCTGCGCTCCACGGGCACGAAGAGGTGCGCGAAGTACTCGTTGAGCAGGCTGCCGAGCCGCGCCGGATCCATGCCCTCGGCAAGCGTCGTGTACTGGCTCACATCGGTTGCCAGGCAACTTCCGTAGACGACGCGGTTGCCCTGCGTCATCGATCCGCCGCGGCCCGTGAGCTGATTGACGACGCTCTTCGGCAGGTAGTAGCCCACCGCCTGCCGGATCGCTTCGCGTTCCTGCCGCGTCGCGCGGTAGTGGATCCAGACGCCGGCAAAGAGCGCGAGCGGCAACTGGACGGCAATCGGCACGATCAAGGGCCACCACACGGCGTCGCGCGCAAAGCGGTCGAGCACCCACCACAACCACAGCGCAGCCAGGCCGGCGGCGAGCGCGAACGCGATCACGGGCCGCAGCATGCCGCAGACGAGCGCCAGCAGCAGCCCCCATGTCACGACGACGGCGAGTTGCGAGCGCGGCGGCAACCGGCGCAACGGGCGATCCTGCAGCAGGTTGGCGAAGGCGGTGGCCGCAAGTTCGACGCCGCTCACGTTCATGCCGTCTTCCTGCGAGAACACGGTGCGGTGATCGTCGCGCAAGCGGTCCTGGCCGGCCGGCGAATTGGCCGAGAAGCCGACGAAGACGGCCTTGCCGCGCAACGATGCGGCCAGCGCTGCGCCTTCGCTGCCGGCATCGGCCGCGCCGCGCGCGGCCTCCAGTACCCGGGCATAGGGGACGGTGCGAACACTGCGCGGCGGCCCGTACAGGTTCAGGTAGGCGAAGTCGGCGCCGCCCTCGAGCCGCGCAAGTTGCTGCGCGATCCGCTCGCGTTGCGGATCGTCCGCCGCGGCGGCAGCAGGGTTCGCGTCGGACACCCAGGCGCGCAGCGCCAGCACCGGCAGGGTCGGCGCATCGGCAGCGCCGGCGCGAAACGTCCAGTAGAAGTCGACCCGCGCCGCCTTTGGCACGACGAACGGCGCCCGCCCGAGCAGCGCGCGGTCGATGATCGGGATCGGCGGCACGGCGCGCTCGATGACGACGCTGGCGACCTGCTTGCCGGCCCGATTGTCCAGCGCCAGCGTGTCCTTGCTCACCGACTCGGTCACCAGCACATTGCCCGCCGTTGCGATCACATCGGCGAACGTCCGATCCTGCTGCGGCTGCGGGCTCGGCACGTCGAAAGTGATGTCGAACGCGATCAGCCGCGCCCCGGCACGGCTCAGAAACTGCACCAGTTCGGCGTGCAGGCTGCGCGGCCAGTCGTGCGAACTCTGCGCCACGCCGAGCGCGGCAGCGGATTCCTCGTCGATCGCGACGATGACCACTTCCGGCGGCGGTGCCACCGGCCCGCGCGACCCATAAAGCCACGGCAGGCCGAAGTTCTGCTCCAGGTCGATCCACGGCGCGATCGCCATGGCGACGATTCCGGCCAACGCGACCGCGATACCCAACGCGAGCGACTTGAACAGCATGCCCATGGCACCCCGCTGCGACCGAGAGCCGCTTCGCGCGTCGATGTCCGCGGCGCGAGACGGCCTAGCGTGGATCGTACAGGCAACAGCCCGAAGCACCGCATGCGGCGCGGCGGGTCGACAGTGCCGGCGCATGCCACTACGATGCGCCGACGACGCCGCCGGGCGATGCCCGCCCGCCCCGGCATTCGTGCCCGCCAACGCAGGAGCAGACGACGATGCAAGCCCCCTACTTCCCGATCATCTACGTCCGCGGCTATGCAATGACCGAGGGCGAACGCGACCAGACGGCGTCCGATCCGTTCTGCGGGTTCAACGTCGGCTCGACCGTCTATCGCGCCGCGGTCGACAAGAACGCGCCGCCCAAGCGCTTCATCTTCGAGTCGCCGGTGCTGCGCCTCGGGAGCGACTTCGGCTACTCCGACGTCTACGAGCACGGCACCGACATCATGGACGCCGACTGGCAGCCGCGCAGCGGCAACACCGGCATCGCGGCGCGATCGGTCGTCGTCTACCGCTACTACGACGCCGGCTCGACGCTGTTCGGCGACGGCAAGGCGAGCCCGATCGAGACCTACGCGCGCGGACTGGACACGCTGATCCTTCGGGTGCGCGACCTCGTCTGCAAGCAGGAGGGCGCCGAGGCCGATCCGCAGGGCGGCGCGGTCACGCCGGAGAACTTCCGCTGCTACCTCGTCGCGCACTCGATGGGCGGCCTCGTGGTGCGCGCCTTCCTGAGCAACCCCGCGCTCGGCAGCGCCGCGGCGCGCCGCCTCGTCGACAAGGTCTTCACCTACGCGACGCCGCACAACGGCATCGAAGTCGCCGGCATCAACGTGCCGAGCTGGCTCAGCGCGAGCGACATGAACAACTTCAACCGCGACCGCATGGCGGGCTATCTGCTGCTCGACTCGGCGCTGAAAAAATACGGCCGCGTCGACTACGTTCGCGAGAGCGCGTTCGCGCTCGACCGCATCTTCTGCATGGTCGGCACCAACCGCAGCGACTACGACGCCGCCAAGGGCCTGTCACGCACCTTCGCCGGGCAGGGCAGCGACGGCCTGGTGAAAGTCGCCAACGCGTCGGTCTGGGGCCTAGACGATCAGGACAACGTCACCGGCACCGCCGCCACGGCTTACTGCTACCGAGCGCATTCGGGCTTCTTCGGCATCGTCAACAGCGAGGAGGCGTACCAGAACCTGACCCGCTTCCTGTTCGGCGACATCCGCGTCGAGATCTGGATCGAGGTCGACGAGGTGCGCCTGCCGGCCGAGATCGAGAACGATGACGTGAACGCGCTCTACCAGTTCGAGTTGCTCGCCCGCCCGCGCGGCAAGCGCTGGCTGCTGTCGCGCCGCATCGCCGAGGAAGATTCGCCCGCCTGCCGCACGCACAAGCAGCTCACGACGCAAGGTGCAGCCGGCGCGAAGAACGTCTATCTCTCGACCGTCTTCCTCGCGAACCGGGCGCGCATCTCGAACAACCCGGACGACCGGACGCTGTCGTACTCGATGGACGTGCGGGTGCGCGTACCCGACTACGAGAAGAACAACACCTTCTGGCCGAACCACCACTACGAAGGCAGCTACCTGTTCCGCGATTCGCTGATCGTCACGATGGACCCGCCGCAGACGGCGGGCGACGAATGGTCGGTCAAGTACGGCTGGGAGTCGAACCGCGTCGGCGTCGCGACGCGCACGCTCAAGCCCGCGGCGCTCATCGGCAACAAGCTGCGGCTCGAGGTGGATCTGCCGTCGACCACTTCCAAGCCCGGTATCGCGGGCAAGGTCGTGCTGATCGCGTCGGCCTGGAATTGAGCCGGCAGCCTGCAAGCGGTGCGAGCCGATTGCGTCTCGGGCATGACGCCATTCGGCCTGCCAGTGCCGCCGGCCGGCGAGCGCCGCTCGAGCCTGATCACCTGGAAAAGGCCCCGCTGCGATTGACCCCGCGCACGGCCCAGGCCCTTGCGCGCAGCGCAATGCCACCGCCCGCGGCGGCGGGCAATGCCGCCTTCAACCGGGATCGCAGCGCGGCGCGTTGTTCCTCGGGCAGCGACATCGCGTAGGCAGGTGCCGGCCCCTGCCCGCCGAGGAAAGGTTGCCAATACTGTTCGAAGTCCGCAAATTCGGCGCGCAACTCGAGCGATGTCGTCTCGACCCGGGCGAGCCCGGCCCGTTCGAAGGCGGCCTGCAGCGCCGCCGGGTGACAGAGCGGGAAGCGTGCGCCCTCGTCGAGCCTGGCCGCCGCGGGATCGAGGGAAACGGCCGCTTCCCAGAAGCGGCGGATGACCTCCATGCCGTCGGCGTAGTCCCAGACATAGGCGGCGATGGTTCCGCCCGGCGTGCAGACCCGCCGCATCTCGGACAGCGCGGCCGGCAGATCGGGAACGAAGTTGAGGACGAGCCCCGAGACCACGACATCGCAGCTTCCGCTGTCGAGCGCAATCGCCGCGGCGCTTCCAGCGCGCCATTGCGCCCGGTGGCCGAGATTGCTGGCCGCCAACTCGAGGAAACCCACCGAAGGCTCCACGCCGACCAGATGGCTCGGCGCAGCGCGATCCAGGATCGCTGCACACAGCGCCCCGGTGCCGCAGCCGACATCGAGCCAGCGCTTGTGCTGCGGCTGATCCAGCCACGCCAGAAACAGCGGTGCGATGCCCCGGCTCCAACGGCCGATGTAGCTCTCGTACGGGCTGCCCCGTTCCCAGGTGTCCGACAGCCGATCTTCACTCATCGCTGGTCACCTCCGTGGAAGCGTTCTCGACAAAGCCGGCGGGCCCTCGCAGCATTGCGCCCATTGGATTCAGGCGGCGCCGAGTCGTCACCCCCTACCCGACGGACGCTGCATGGGCCGTTGAGCGCAAGTCCGACGGCCGCAATTCGACACCGGTAAACAGTGCCTTGACGCGGCGCCGCAACGCCGCCGCATCCTCTCATCCAGCGTCGCGTTGGCGCCTGCGTTCATCCCTTCTGCAGCCCGAGCTTGAAGCCGATCATCGCGCGCAGCTTGTTCGGGGCGACGGGCTTGATCAGCAGGTGGAAGTCGTGCTGTTCGGCCTCGGCGTCGTGGCCGGTCATCGTGCTGCCGGTGACCATGATCGCCGGCAGCGCGCGGCCGAAGACCTGGCGCAGCGCGGCGATCGCCTCGGTACCGGTGCGCCCGCCTTCGAGCCGGTAGTCGACGATCAGCAGATCGGGCTGCTTCGTGCGCAGGTCGCAGCCTGCAGCCCATTGGGTCGCGGCGGCGATCGCATCGAAGCTCGCGATGCCCGCGCCCCAGCCCCGGAGCAGGACTTCGAGCCCCGCGCGCACCGCCGGCTCGTCCTCGACGATGAGGATCCTCATGGCGGCGAGCGTCAGGCCGGGCGGCGCCTTGGCCGGCTCGCTCTGCGACGGCGCCGGCAGCGCCGCACCGACCGGCACTTCGAGCGTGAAGACGCTGCCATGACCGGAGTTGGATTGCAGCGTGAGCGGCTCGCCCATCAGGGCGGCGAGGCGCCTGACGATCGCAAGGCCGAGCCCGAGGCCCTTCTTCTGATCCGGCGCGCGTGCCGCGCTGGCGGGCAGCTGATAGAACTCCTCGAAGATGCGTTCGCGATCGGCCGCCGCGATGCCGGGGCCGGTGTCCCAGACCTGCAATCGCAGCCGGTCGCCGCGGCGCCGGCAGCCGACGAGCACACTGCCGTCTTCGGTGTAGCGGATCGCGTTGCTGACGAGGTTGCGCAGGATGCGCTCGACGAGCAGCGGATCGGCGAAGCCGTGATGCCGGTCGCCGCGAAAGCGCAGCGCGAGCCCCTTCTCGAACGCGGTCGGCTCGAAGTGCAGGCGCAGCTTGCGAAAGATCGCACCGACGTGAAAGTTCGCCGGCCGCACCTCGACCCCGCCGCTGTCGATGCGCGTGATGTCGAGCAGTTCGGAAAACAATCCCTCGAGCGCGTCGACCGACGCGTTGATACTGTTGACGAGCTGGATCACCTCGCCGTCGTGGCTGCGCTGGCGCAACGCCTCGGCGAACAGGCTCATCGCGTGCAGCGGCTGGCGCAGGTCGTGGCTGGCGGCGGCGAAGACCTGCGTCTTGGCACGGTTGGCGGCTTCGGCTTCGCGGCGCGCGGCGTCGGCCTCGGCCTGCTCGGCCGCCAGTTGCGCCGCCAGTTGCTCGGTGCGCGCCTTCAGCCCGATCACCTGGTCGAGCGCGCTGCGCTGCACCCGCCCCATCACCAGCAGCGCGACGAACTGCAACCCCAGGATGCCGGCGAGCTGCCAGTGCCAGGGCTGGCTGGTGTCGGTGGCGATGCG
>CAZVNC010000032.1:2351-11463 GCA_964628305.1 uncultured Ideonella sp. | reverse complement strand
TCCTCCGGCTGCACGACGTGCCCGCGCAGCGTGGCGGAGAGTTCGGTCACCTTGGCTGGGTTCAACATGGCATTGCTCCGGTTCGTGGCACGTCCGGGATGGCGTGCGCCGATGGCCATGTTTTAGGCGCCAGAGGTCCGCATTGAAATAGTCCGTTCTGACCATCGGCGGCGGCGCAGGCCTGACTATGCCGCCGCGGGCGCCGCCCGCGCGCTGCTGCGCCGGCGTTGGCGCCAGGCGCGGAGGCGCTCAGCCGGCAGTCGGTGCGCTGCCGCGCGCGTGCGAAGCGGCGATCGCTTCGCCGAAGACCTGCGACACCTCGACGATCACGTCGGCCGGCACGTTCGCCTTCTTCGCCGCCGCGCGGATCGCCTGCGGGTCTCTCGCCTCGTAAAGGCAGTAGGACTTGCGCTTGTCGGTGCTCAGGAAAGAGAACACCCAGTTGACGCCGACATCGCCATTGATCTTCGAGATCGCGGCGACGCCATCGGCATCGAGTTCGAGTTGCTCGGCGAAATTGCGTTCGATGATGTAGAACGGCATGCTGACCTCCTTCGGCGTCAACCCGTCACCTTCGCCCCGAAATCCCCCGCCAGCGCGCGCCAGACGCGCTCCGCGCTGAGCGGCATCTGCACCCGCTCCGCTTCGCGCCCGAGGCCGCTCGCGGCGAGCGCGTCGATGACGGCGTTGACGACCGCCGGCGTCGCGCCGATGGTTCCGAGTTCGCCGACGCCCTTCGCGCCGAGCAGGTTGGTGGTGCACGGCATCGAGGTGTCGAATGCGGTCTTAAAGCCGATGAAGGTATCGGCGCGGGGCAGCGCGTAGTCCATGAAGCTGGCGGTCACGAGCTGGCCGCTGTCGGCGTCGTAGCGGACTTCTTCGCACAGCGCCTGGCCGATGCCCTGCAGCGCGCCGCCTTCGATCTGGCCGCGCACGATCTGCGGGCTGACGATGCGGCCGATGTCGTTCACCGACGCATAGGCGGCAATCGCGACGGCGCCGGTCGCGGGGTCGATCTCGACCTCGCAGACGTGGCAGGCGTTGGGCCAGCTCGGCGCGCCGGCGGTGGCCTCGCCGTGCGCGGTGATGCGGGCGCCGGCCTGCCTCGCGGCGAGTTCGAACAGGCCGATGCCGAGATCGGTGCCGACGACCGAGAAGCGCCCGGCGCGGTAGGCGATGTCGGCGGGCGCGACTTCGAGCGCCTCGCTCGCCAGCTCCTTGGCGTGCTCGACGGTGCGCTCGGAGGCGACCTGCACCGCCGCGCCGCCGATGAAGAGCGAGCGCGAGCCAGCGCTGCCGAAGCCGTTGGCGCGGTCGGTGTCGCCCTGCACGATGCGGATGTTCTCGATCGGCACACCGAACACATCGACCGCGAGCTGGGCGTAGCTCGTTGCGATGCCCTGGCCCATCGCCTGCGTCGCCGAGACGAGTTCGATGAGGCCTTCGGGCAGCACGTTGACGGTGACGCTCTCGGCCAGCGACAAGCCGCCAGTCCACTCGAGGAAGGTCGCAATGCCGCGCCCGCGCAGCAGGCCGCGCGCCTGCGACTGCGCGCGCCGCGCGTCGAAGCCGTTCCAGTCGGCAAGCCGCAGTCCCTGATCGAGGATGCTCTCGAAGTCGCCGACGTCGTAGACGTGCGCCATCGGATTGGTGTAGGGCATCTGCTCGCGGCGGATCATGTTGCGCCGGCGCAGCTCGGCCGCATCGAGGCCCATCTCGCGCGCCGCCGCGTCCATCAGCCGCTCGACGGTGTAGATCGCCTCGGGCCGGCCCGCGCCGCGGTAGGCGCCGCTCGGCGTGCAGTTCGTCAGCACCGCCGTCAGGTGCAGCGAGATCGCCGGGATGTCGTAGATGCTCGTCGTGACCCAGGGGCCGACCAGCAGCGGGATCGCGACGCCGACGACCGTGGCGTGGGCGCCGAGGTTGGCGTACGCGCGCAGGCGCAGCGCGAGCACGCGGCCTACACCGTCGAGCGCAAGTTCGGCGCGGCCGACCTGATCGCGGCCATGGGCCGAGGCGCTGAACTCTTCGATCCGCTGTGCGCACCACTTGACCGGCCGCTGCAGATCGCGCGCCGCGTGGGCGACGACGACGTCTTCCGGATAGAGGCCGGTCTTCATGCCGAAGCCGCCGCCGACGTCGCCGACGCGTACCCGCACCTGCTGCGGCGTGAGGCCGGGCAATGCCGCCGCGATGCCGTCGCGCACCGCGGTCGGCATCTGGCTGGACAGCGTGACGACGATGCGGCCGGCGTCCATCTCGGCGAGCACGACGCGCGGCTCCACCGCGCTCGGCGCAACGCGTTGGTTGACGAGATCGAGCGCGACGACGTGCGCCGCGCGCGCGAAGGCGGCGTCGGCCGCCGCCGCGTCGCCGTGCCGCATTTCGGCCGCGATGTTGTCGGGCGCGGCGTCGCACAGTGCCGGCGCGCCGGGCGCCAGCGCAGCGAGGGCGTCGACGACGGCGGGCAGTTCTTCGTAGTCGGCGGCGATCGCCTCGGCCGCGTCCTGCGCCGCCGCGCGGCTCTCGGCGACGACGGCGGCGACCGCTTCGCCGACGTGGCGCACGCGATCGACCGCGAGCACATGGCGCGCAGGCGTCGCGCCCGGCGCGCCGTCCGGACGCGGGAAGGGCAGCGGCACGCTGATCGGCCGCACGCCGGCGGCGAGCAGATCGGCGCCGGTGTAGACGGCGAGCACGCCCGGCAGCGCGCGTGCCGCCGCGGCGTCGACCGCGCGCAGCCGCGCGTGGGCGTAGGGCGAGCGCAGGAAAACGACGTGCGCCAGCGCGTCGCGCGCCAAGTCGTCGGTGAACCGGCCGCGGCCGGTGACGAGCGCAGCGTCCTCGATGCGGCGCACGCTCTGGCCGCTGCCGAAGCGGCCGACTTCGAGCGGTGCATTCATGGCTCGATGCCTCCCGGAAGGCGGTCGACAGTCAGTTGCAGCGGCAGGGACATCGCGGTCCTCCACGAGAGCGGGCAGACGCGCATCGTAGTCAGCTTCCTCCATGCCTGCAGCGCCCGACGGCGGCGCGCGCGACAATCGCGTCACCCGTGCCATGGAGATATCGGCATGACGACGATCGACGAGCACATCGCGCAGCGGCTGCGCGAAGCGCACTCGAGCGGCGAACTCGCGCAGGCAAAGAGCTACGGCAAGCCGCTCGACTTTGGCAACGGCTACTCCGAGACGCCCGAGGAACTGCGCCTGGGCTACAAGATCCTGAAGGATGCCGGCTGCGTGCCGGCCGAGGTCGAGATGTTCAAGCAGGTCGCGGCCTTGCGCGCGCAGCTCGCGGCCGCAACCGACGAGGCCGATGCCGCCGCGCTGCGGGCGCGGATCGTCGATCTCGGCCAGCGCATCGCGCTGCGGCTCGAGAAGCTGCACAGCGCGCGACGGCGTTAGCCGCATCGGCAGCAGAAGTCCACACTCGCTGCACTGCCTTCCCATCGCGAGCCGCGACCGCGCACGCCAGGCGCAGCGCACGATTCGCGAGCGCCGCCGATTCGTGAAAGGCTACCGCCGGCGCCGACTGCCGCAGTTTGCCGGGCGCACCGCCGGCACGGCCTTGTGCGAACCTTGCACCTTCGCGTCCGGTTGCGTGGTGCTTCGCGCGCCCGGTCGACGACCAAGCCCGCAACACCGCCCGATGACCTCCGTTTCGCCCGCCTCGCACGAGCCCGATTCCCTGCGCGATGCGAGATCGTCCGATCCGGCCGCGCACGGTTGGATGGAGGGCTTTCCGCCGCCGCCGGACCGGGCGATAGTCGCCGCCGACGGCAGCGCCTGGGCGTTTCCGCGCACACGCTGGGCCTTCAGCCACATGCGCGAGCTCTATCCGACCGCCAACGTCTCGCGCGGCGAGGCGCCGGTCGCGCTGCTGCCGCGTGCCGAGCGGCACGATCTCGACGCCGTCGTGTTCACGACCGCCGACGGCCGGCGCATGACGTGGGGCGAGTCGCTCGCCGCGAACTACACCGATGGCGTCATCGTGCTGCATCGCGGCGTGACGGTGCAGGAGCGCTACTTCGGCGCGCTGCAGCCCGAACTGGCGCACACGGCGATGTCGGTCACCGAGTCGTTCGTCGGCACGCTCGCGGCGATGCTCGCCGACCGGCGCGTGCTCGACCCGCAGGCGGCCGTGACGCACTACCTGCCCGAACTCGCCGCCACCGCCTACGCCGGCGCGACGCTGCGCCAGGTGATGGACATGACGATCGGCGTGCGTTACTCGGAGACCGAGGCCGACCCGCAGGCCGACGCACGGCGCTACGCGCGTGCCGGCGGCATGCTGCCGCGACCGGCGGACTACGACGGGCCGCCGACGCTGTGCGACTACCTCGCGACGCTGGCGCGCGAAGGCGCACACGGCGAGGCCTTCGCCTACAAGACCGTGAACACCGAGGTTCTGGCCTGGGTCGTCAAGCGCGCGACCGGACAGCGGCTTGCGACGCTCACCTCCGATCTGCTGTGGTCGCGGCTCGGTGCGGAGCACGACGCGCACTATGCGGTCGACAGCGTCGGCACCGAAGCCGGCGGCAGCGGCCTGAACACGACGCTGCGCGACCTGGCGCGCTTTGGCGAGGCGATGCGCCAGGATGGCTGGTTCAACGGCCAGCAGATCGTGCCCGACCGCGTCGTCGCCGGTATCCGGCGCGGCGCCGACAAGGCGCAGTTCGAGCGCGCCGGGTACTCGGCGCTGCCCGGCTGGTCGTACCGCGACATGTGGTGGGTGACGCACAACGCGCACGGCGCCTACACCGCGCGCGGCATCCACGGCCAAACGGTCTGGATCGATCCGAAGGCCGAGATGGTGATCGCACGCTACGCGTCGCATCCGCAGGCCGCGAATTCGCCGCACCTCGATGCGACGTCGCTGCCGGCCTACGAGGCGCTCGGCAGGCGCCTGCTGCGCAGCGGTTGAGCGCCGACGCGGCGGCGCCTGCGCGGGTCTTGCGCGCCGCGATCGCCTGCCCGGGCGCTGACGCGAGACAACCCGCGGCCGCAGCGTCCAAGGGACAAGCGTCATCGGCGATACTGCGCCGCCGACCGTGCCTCGCAATTCCGGGTCCGCACGGGCCCAGACAACGATGAAGAACCTCCTTCGCTGGATCGAGACGGCCTATAGCCTGAACGCCGTCGGCGTGATCGTCGGCCTGCTCGGCTTTGCCGCCGCGATGACGCCTTCGCTGCTGCCGCGCCCGCCGCTGTTCACCGGCGTGCTCGCGGCGAGCGGCTTCATGCTCGGCTACGGCGCAGGCGTCGCGATCTACAGGCTGTACTACTGGACGCTCGACAAGCCGCCACCCGACGGTGCGCGCCACACGCCGGGCCTGCTGCTCTACATCGTCGCGGCGGCCGTCCTCGTCGCCGGCATCATCCTCTCGCAGCTGTGGCAGAACCAGGTCCGCGAGCTGATCGGCATCGAGCCGGCCGACGGCCTCGCCCTTGTCGGCATCCTCGGCTACTTCGCCGTCCTGTCGACGCTCGTATTGCTCGTCGCACGCGGCGTGCGCAAGGTCTACCGCCTGACGCGCGCGCGGGTCGGTCGATTCAGCCAGGTGCCCCGGCGCCTGGCGACGATCCTGAGCCTGATCATCGCGACCGTCGCCATCGTCGCCGTCATCGACGGCGCGGTGCTCGACAACGTCTACGCGCAGCTCGATTCGAATTTCGCCGCCATCAACCTGCGCACCAATGCCGGCGTCGAGAAGCCGGCGTCGCCGCTGCGCTCCGGCGGCCCAGGATCGCTCGTCGACTGGGAGACGCTCGGCCGACACGGCCGCAGCTTCGTCGGCTCGGGCCCCGGTGCGAAGGAGATCGCCGACTTCACCGGCCAGCCCGCGCTGCAGCCGATCCGCGTCTACGTCAGCGGCAAGCAGGCGCCGAACGCGGCGGCGCGCGCCGCGCTGGCGGTGAAGGAGCTCGAGCGCACCGGCGCGTTCAAGCGCAAGCTGCTGATCGTCTCGACGACGACCGGCTCGGGCTGGATCGAGCCGGCGAGCGCGGCGGCGATCGAGTACATGCACGGCGGCGACACCGCGCACGTCACGATCCAGTACTCGTACTTCCCGAGCGCACTGGCGCTGATGGCGTCGCGCACCGAGGCGACCGACAGCGGGCGCGCATTGTTCGATGCCGTCTTCGACCGCTGGGAGCAACTGCCCGAGGGCGCACGCCCGGCGCTCATCGTTCAGGGTCTGAGCCTCGGTTCGTTCGGCGGGCAGGCCGCGTTCAGCAGCGCGGCCGATTTCGCGATGCGCTCGGACGGCGCCCTCTTCCTCGGCACGCCCGGCTTCGCCCAGCCGTGGCGCCAGTTCACCCGCAATCGCGACCCCGGCAGCCTCGAGATCAAGCCGGTCTACCGCGGCGGGCGCATCGTGCGCTTCGCCAACGATCGCGCCGACCTGAACCAGATGCTCGACGACCGGCGCGGCCCGCGCGTGCTCTTTCTGCAGTACGCGACCGACCCGATCTGCTGGTGGTCGCCCGATCTGGTGTGGCACGAGCCCGACTGGATGCGCGAACCCAAGGGCGAAGGCGTTTCGGACAGCCTGCGCTGGTTTCCGGTCATCACCTTCCTGCAGATCACGCTCGACCAGTACTTCTCGAACCACACGCCCAACGGCCACGGCCACAACTACGCGCCCGACATCGTCGCCGCCTGGGCCGCCGTCGTGCCGCCCGCGGGCTGGACCGTCGAGCAGTCGGACCGGCTGCAAAAGCTGATCGACGCGCGCTACGCCGACCCGTTGTGATCGCCCGGCCATCCGATCGGCACGCGCTGTTTGAGGGACGATCCACCCCCTGAGGCGCGGAGACCAGGATGCGTAACCAAGCCCTGGCGCATTTCTGCAACGCCGCAGTCGGGGCGGTCGGATTCTCGCGGGCCGGGTGACGCACGACGCGTGCCGCCCCTACTGCAACGAGAGTCGGATGCACGACGGCCCGATGTTTGGCATCCTTGGCCTGTCGTGCCTCATCTCCTCCTTCGCTGCCGTCCAGCGTGCGGACCGGCGATACCTCGCGGCACCATGCGATGGCCTGATCGACAAAGGGAACACAGCATGCAGAGCCCCGCCTCCCGCAGATCGATACGCAACGCGCTCGTCGGCGCCGTCCTCGTCACAGCCTGCGGCGCCGCGGCAGCGCAATGGGTCTTTCTCGCCCGGCACGCGATCGGACGCGTCGAGCAGATGCAGCAATCGTCGCCCGCCACAACGGGCGTCGGCGCGAGCTACGACGTCGCGACCGTGATCGTCGAGGTCGAGCCCGACAAGGTCTTTGCCGCCGTGCTGCGGCGCCTGAACGCGAACCCTGAAGTGAAGGTGACGCACACCGACGCCACGAAGCGGTCGGTCGAGTTCAGCGACGGCCAGCAGATCGGCGGCATCCAGGTCAGCGCGCTCGGCGACAAGCTGTCCCAGCTTCTCGTTTCGACCGCCCATCCGGGTGTCCCCGGCTCCATCACGTCCAGGCTCGTCGATCGGATCCTCGGCGTCTGCAAGGAGCTCGGCGTGAGCTGCGAGCGCAGTTCTGGCTAGGCGCGCGGCCGGCGCTGATCAGAACAACGGCGGCGGCAGCGCGCTCGGCGGCGGCGGCGCGGGAACGCTGCCGGTCAGCCGATCGGCCGCGCTGATCCAGCCGCCGCCCATCGCCTTGTAGAGGTTGACCGACGACGCGAAGACCGACGCGCGGATCGATGCCAGGTTCAGTTCGGCCGGGAACAGCGACTGCTCGGCCTGCAGCACCGTCGAGTAGCCGACGTAGCCGCCGTCGTACTGCATCCGTGCAAGCTCGTTGTACTGCGTCAATGCGGCGACGAGCTTGATCTGCGCCGCGAGCTGCTGCTGCAGCTTCTGGTTCGCGACCAGCGCGTTGTCGACATCGGCGAACGCGTTGCGGATCGCGAGCTTGTAGTTCTCGAGCGCCGCCTGCTGCGCCGCTTCGGCTTGCGCGACCTGGCCGCTGACGGCACCGAAGGTGAAGATCGGCCCGATCACCGAGCCGGCGTAGCTCCAGACGCGCGCCGGGCCGCTGAACAGATCGGAGAGTTCGCTGCTGGCGCTGCCGAACGCGCCGGTCAGCGAGATGGTCGGAAAGTACAGCGCCTTCGCGGCGCCGATCTGCGCATTCGCGGCGATCAACTGCTGCTCGGACTGCAGCAGATCGGGGCGGCGCTCGAGCAGTTGCGATGGCACGCCGGCCGGCACGCTCGGCAGCTTCAGGTCGTCGACCGACTTGCCGCGCGCGATCGGCCCCGGGTCGCGTCCGATCAGCACCGCGAGCGCGTTCTGGTTCTGCGCGATCTGGGATTCGATGAGCGGAATCTGCGCCGCCGCCGATTCGTACTGCGACTGCGCCTGGGCGACGTTCATCTGCGAGACCTGGCCGTACTCGAACTGCAGCGTGAAGAGGTCGACCGACTCCTTGTACGTCTGCAGCGTGCGCTGCGCGACCTCGAGCTGGGCGTCGAGACCGCGCAGTTGCAGATAGCTTGTCGCGACCGAGGCGACGATCGAGAGCACGACGCCGCGGCGCGCCTCGTCGGTCGCCAGCACGTTGGCCAGCGCCGCCTGCGACTGGCGCTGGATGCGGCCCCAGAGGTCGATCTCCCAGCTCGCCGAGAGCAGCGCCTGGTAGGCCGTCGTCGGGTTCGGGTAGTTCGGCAGGTGCTTCGCGAAGTCGGGTTCCGGCGCACGCTGGCGCGCGGCGTCGGCGCCGTAGCCGAGCTGCGGAAAGAACTGCGAGCGCGTCTGGGTCAGGAACGCCGATGCCTGCGCGACGTTGGCGGTCGCGATCGCGATGTTGCTGTTGTGCGCCAGCGCTTCGGCGATCAGTTCGTCGAGCACCGGGTCGCCGAACTGGCGCCACCAGATCGCATCGGCGCTCCCTTCGGCCTTCGCGATCTCGATCTGGAACGCGCCCGGCGCCACGACCTCGGGCCGCGTGTAGTCCGGCCCGACGACGCAGCCGGCGAGTGCCGCGGCAACGGCAGCCAGCACGGCGACGTTCAGCGTCGGGCGTCGCTTCATTTCAAGCATCGCCATCGGGCGCTGCAGCGGTCGCGGGCGCGGCCTCGCCACCCTTGCGCCGCTCCGACAGCCGGTCGA
>CAZVNC010000032.1:0-2341 GCA_964628305.1 uncultured Ideonella sp. | reverse complement strand
AAGAGGTTGAAGAACAGCGGCACGTAGAGCATCGCGAGCGTCGTCTCGCCGATCATGCCGCCGATGATGCCGGTGCCGATCGAGTGGCGCGCGTTGGCACCGGCGCCGACCGCGAGCGCGAGCGGCAGGCAGCCGACGGCGAACGCGAGCGAGGTCATGATGATCGGGCGCAGCCGCTGCTCGCCGGCGAGCCGTGTCGCGTCGAGGATGCTGTAGCCCTGCTTGCGAAAGTCGACCGCCGCCGACACGCGCAGCACCGCGTTCTTCGCGCCGAGGCCGATCAGCACCAAGAGGCCGATCTGGAAGTAGACGTCGTTCTCGAGCCCGCGCGCATAGTTGACGAGCAGCGCGCCGAGCACGCCGAACGGGATCGCCGTCATCACCGCGCCCGGCAGGGTCCAGCTTTCGTACTGCGCGGCAAGGACCAGAAAGACGATCAGCAGGCCGAAGCCGAACGCGAGCATCGAGGTGCCGCCCGACTGCTTCTCGTCGAACGCAAGCCCGGACCACGCGGCGGCGTATTGCGGCGGCAAGGTGGCGGCGACTTCCTCCATCGCGCTAATCGCCTGCCCCGAGCTGTAGCCGCCGGCCGCGTTGCCGATCACCTTGGCCGCGGGAAAGCCGTTGAAGTGCGGCAGGATGTCGGGCCCGGCAGTCCAGTCGGTGCTCACGACCGCCGCCAGCGGCACCATCTGGTTCTGGTTCGAGCGCGTGTACAGGCGCGTCAGATCCGACGGCTGCTCGCGATAGCGCGCGTCCGACTGCAGGATGACCCACCAGACGCGGCTGAACTGGGTGAACTGGCTCACCGTGAGGGAGCCGAACTGGGCCTGGATCGCGCTGTAGACCTCCTGCACCGGAACGCCGAGCAGCGTTGCCTTGTCGCGGTCGACCTCGGCACGCAGTTGCTGCGAGCTGGCCGAGAAGGTCGAGTTCAGGCCGGTCAGCTCCGGCCGCTCCTTCGCGCGAGAAAGGAAGGCGCGCATCTGCGCCTCGAGTTCGACCGGCGAGCCGGCCGCCGTGTCCTGGATCCAGAACTCGAAGCCGCCGGTCGTGCCGATGCCGGGGATCGCCGGCGGCGCGATCGGCAGCACGACGGCCTGCTCGATCGTCTTCGCTTCGGCGTAGAGCTTGAGCAGGATCGCGCGTGCGTTCTGCGCCTTCGCGGTGTCGATCGACGCGTAGCGCTCGTCGAACGGCTTGAAGGTGACGAAGAAGGTCGCCGCGTTGGTCTTGAAGCCGCCGTCGATCAGGCTGTAGCCGGTCACCATCGATCGCTTGTCGACGCCCGGGATCTTCGCCAGCATCGCGTCGACGCGCTCGGCGACGGCCTGGGTGCGCGCCAGGCTCGCCGACTGCGGCATCATGATCGCGACCATCGCGTAGCCCTGGTCCTCCTGCGGCACGAAGCTCGTCGGCAGGATCGCGAACAGATGCCAGATCGCATAGAGGAAGCCGGCGAGCAGCACGAAGGCGACGACCATGCGCTTGATGACCCATTCCACCGCATGGCCGAAGCCGCGCGTGACGCGATCGACCTGCCGGTTGAACCACGCGAACGGGCCCCTTGTCGGCGGCGGGTTGTGGCGCAGCAGCATCGCGCACAGCGCCGGCGTGAGCGTCAGCGCGATGAAGCCCGAGACCGCGACCGAGATCACGATCGTGATCGCGAACTGCTTGTAGAGCTGGCCGGTGGTGCCGGGCAGGAAGGCGGCCGGAACGAACACCGACGCCATCACCAGCACGACGGCGACGAGCGAGCTGCCGATCTCGCCCATCGAGCGGATCGTCGCCTCCTTCGGCCCGAGGTGATGCTGCTGCATGTTGCGCTCGACGTTCTCGCAGACGACGATCGCGTCATCGACCACCATGCCGATCGCGAGGATCAGCCCGAAGAGGGTCAGCAGATTGATCGAGAAGCCGAGCGCCAGCATGCCGGCGAAGGTCGCGACGAGCGAGACGATGATCGCGATCGAGCAGATCAGCGTCGTGCGCAGGCTCTGCAGGAACAGATAGACGACGAGCACGACGAGCACGAGCGCTTCGGCGAGCGTCTTGATCACCTCCTCGATCGACAGCCGCACGAAGTCGTTGGTGTCGAGCGCGACCGCGTAGCCGATGCCGGACGGAAAGCGCGCCTTCATCCCGGCGAGTGCCTTGCGCACCGCGTCCGAGACGACGAGGCCGTTCGCGCCCGGCTGCTGGTAGATCGCGATGAAGGTCGCGGGCGCGTTGTCGAGCCGGCTGTCGACGATGTACTGGCGCAGCCCGACCTCGGCGCGCGCGACATCGCCGACGCGCACGATCGCGCTGCCGTCCTGGCTCGCGCGCAGGATGATCT
>CAZVNC010000031.1:0-11497 GCA_964628305.1 uncultured Ideonella sp. | reverse complement strand
CCTACCTGGAGATGGGGCAGGCGCTCGAGCGCGCCGGAGATCTGGCAGGCGCCGTCGAAGCGTTCCACCTGCAACGCACGCTCGAAGACCAGGTGCTGGCGCGCAACCAGCAAAAGGCGATCCTCGAGATGCAGGAGGCCTTCGACAACGGCCGGCGCACGCGCGAGCTGGAGCTGCTGCAGCGCCAGAGCGCGATCCAGGGCGAGCAGCTTCACGCGCGCTCGCTGCAGCAGCGCCTGTGGGCGCTGGTCGCAGTGTGCGGCCTGCTCGCGCTGGTCGTCGCCGCGCTGCTGATGCGCCGCGTGCGCGACACCAATCGGCGCCTTGCCCAAAGCAACGCCCAACTCAAGGCGCACGCCGAGATCGACGCGCTGACGGGTCTGGCGAACCGGCGCCACTTTCAGGCCGCGATGCGCCATCTTGCCGCCGAAGGCAACTTCAGCGGCACCGTCTTCCTCGCCGACATCGATCACTTCAAGCGCATCAACGATTGCTGGGGCCACGCCAGCGGCGACGCGGTGCTGGTCGAGATCGCGCGCCGCCTGCGCGCCGTGTTGCGCGAACCCGATCTGATCGTGCGCTGGGGCGGCGAGGAATTCCTGGTCGTCGTCCGCGCCCTGAGCCCGGAGGCGGTCGAAGCGCTCGCGCAGCGCATGCTCGAAGTCGTCGGCGCGGCGCCCGTCGTCCACGATCAACGGGTGATGGCCGTCACCGCCTCGATCGGTTACGCAACCTTCCCGATCGAACCGACGCTGCTCGACGTGTCCTGGGAGCGCGCGATCAACCTCATCGACACCGCGCTCTACCTCGCCAAGGCGCACGGCCGCAATCGCGCCTATGGCGTGCGCATGATCAACGCGAACGACGCCGAACGCTTCGATGCGATCGCGCGCTCGCTCGAAGCCGCCTGGCGAACGGGCGACGTTGCGCTCACGCTGCTCGAGGGCCCGGGGCGCAGGGCGGAGTTCGCGGCCGAAGCGCTGGCGCAGGCGGCATGACGATGACTGCGAAGCACGAACCGCGCCTTCGCCGCCACACGCTGGCGCGTGCCGGTCGTGCGCTCGCAGCTTCGATGCTCGGACTCGTGCTGCTCGCGGCAGGCCCGGTGGCGACGCGCGCGAACGAGGCGGCGGACACAGCGGTCGCCGCCGCCGATGCGGACTCGCTTCAGGTGCAGATCGACCGCTTGCTGCGCCTCGGCTACGACCGCCCCGACGAAGCGCTCGTCGGTCTGCGGGCGATCGATCCGGGAGACACCGCCAGCCGCGCCGAGCGCATCGCGCTGCTCCAGGCGCAAGCCGCCGTGCTCGCCCAAAGCGGCCGGGCGGACGAGGCCGGTGTCCGGATCGACGCCTTGAATGCAATCGACGACCCGCGCGCGCAAGCCGGCGCAAAAGTGGCCCGCGCGCAACTGGCTCGCACGGCGGGCCGCCTTGACTTGGCCGAACCGCTCGCGCAGTCGGCGCTTGCGCTGTTGCGCGCCGCCTGCCCGGCGATGCCCGATGCCGAACCGGGCGCTGCCGATGCGGCGGTCAAGCCGGACCCGCGGGCGGCGTACGAGTGCAATGTGCGCGCCGCCTGGGATGCGACGCAGATCCTGCAGCGCTACTGGCATGCGAAGGGAGTTCCGGCCAACGCCGCCGCGCAGGCCCAACTCGGGCGCGAACTCGCGCTGTGGTCGGCCGACAACGACCGCCTCGCGATCAGCAGCGCCGAACTCGCCTGGCGCCTCGTGCGCAGCGACAAGTTCGACGCCGCCCAGCCGCTGCTGCACCAGGCGCAGCGCCTCGCTGTGCGCTCCGGCGACCCGGCGCTGCAGGCGAGGGTCAAGATGGCGCAGGCGCGCATCGCGCATCGGCGCGAGGACGCGGAGAGCGTGCGCCGGCTGGCGGACGAAGCTCTGCCGCTCGCGCGCCAGGCACATTCGCCGCGCCTCGAGGCCGAGCTGCTCACCTTCCTGAGCGACGTCTACGTTAAGCAGCGGCATCCGACCGCCGCGTTGCGCGCCGTAGAGAGGGCCTTGCCGATCGTGCGCCGCCACAAGGACATGGGCATCGAGCTCGTGCTGATGAACAACGCCGGACTCGCGAAGATCGGTCTCGGCCGGATCGCCGAAGGCAAGCAGGATCTGGCGCGCGTCGAACGGCTCGCGAGCGAGGCCGGGTTGACCGCGCTGCGCGCCGAGCTGCTGCGCGAGTACGACGCCGCACTGACTGCCGCCGGCGACCTGCGCGGCGCGCTCGATCTCTACCACCGCGAGCGGGCGCTGAACGCCGAGACGATGAGCCTGGCGCGCGACGCGGCCCTGAAACAACTGCGCCAGCGCAACGACCGCGAACGCAAGCAGCGCGACATCGACCTTCTCGCCCGCGACAACGAGTTGAAGAGCGTGGAGATCGCGAACCGCGACCTGATGCTGCGCATCTGGGCCGTCGCCGGCGTCGTCCTCGCGCTGTCGGCGGCGACCGTGGCGCTGCTGTATCGCCGGGTGCGGGCGACGAACCGCGAGCTGGTCGCGAGCGAGGCGCAGTTGCGCGTGCAAAGCGAGCGCGACCCGCTGACCAATCTCGCGAACCGGCGCCAGTTCCTCTCGGTGATGCACGCCGAGCAGGCCCGGGGCGGCGCTGAGGCCGGATTCGAAGGCGCGCTGCTGCTGGTCGACATCGACCACTTCAAGCACATCAACGACGGCCACGGCCATGCCGCGGGCGACGTCGTGCTGTGCGAGGTCGCCAAGCGCCTGAACGAGGCGGTGCGTGGCGACGATCTCGTCGTGCGCTGGGGCGGCGAGGAGTTTCTCGTCCTCGCGCTGAAGGTTCCCGCCGCGCAGGCCGAGCAACTCGCCGAACGCGTGCTGAAGGTGATCGGCGAGCGGCCGGTGATCGTCGACGGCAGGCCGGTCGCCGTCACGGTGTCGATCGGCTACGCGCGCTTCCCGCTGCCTCCGCATGTGCTGCCGCTCGGCTGGGAGCAGGCGATCAACCTGACCGACATGGCGCTCTACACCGCCAAGAGCCAGGGCCGCAACAAGTCGGTCGGCATTGTCGCCGCCGACGCGCCGGCCGAACCGGCGCTGAAGCACATCGAGGCCGATTTCGAGCGCGCCTGGCAAGACGGCCGCGTCACGCTGAAGATCGCGCCGGGGCCGCTCGCCATCGCGGCCTAGTTAGAGTAGCTTGTCGGGCTGATGGGTGCCGTCGAAGACGCCCTCGCTTGTCTCGCGACGCCGCAGCGCAAGTGCGCGGACGTCCTGATCGCGTTCAGGAACACGGTCGCGCCGCGCACGGCGGACAGGCCTCTGGCCGGCCGTCCGTTGGCAACGGCGGGTATGATGAAGTATTGCTAATCACTACCGAAGCAACCGATGACAGCCCAGACCTCCGCCAGCCCGGTGGCGATCAAGATCGACGCCGATATCAAGGCGCGCGTCAAACGTCTGGCGATCGCGCGCAAGCGCTCGCCGCACTGGCTGATGCGCGAGGCGATCGGCCAGTATGTCGAGCGCGAGGAGAAGCGCGAGGCATTCCGCCAAGCCGGCGTCGAGGCGTGGAACGCGTATCAGGCGACCGGCCTGCACGTCTCGGCCAAGGAGGCGGATGCCTGGCTCGCCAAGCTGCAGGCCGGCAAGGACGCCGAGCCGCCTGAATGCCACGTCTGATCTGGTCGCCGGCCGCGCTGCGCGACGCACGGCGCCTCTATCGCTTCCTCGCCGAGAAGAACCCTGAGGCCGCCAGCCGCGCGGTCAAGGTCATCCGCGACGCGATGAAGATCATCGCGCTGCAGCCCAGCATCGGCCGTCCGGCCGAGGAGATGGACCCCGAGTACCGCGAGTGGTTGATTGATTTCGGCGACAGCGGCTATGTGGCGCTGTATCGGCTCGACGGCGACACCGCAATCATTCTGGCGCTGCGCCATCAGCGGGAAGCGGGTTACTGACGAACACCGCCATTGCAGCGGCGTTGTCGCGTTCCTGACGATCCGAACCATTTTCGCGGCTCGCTCGCCAAGTCGGCGCGGCCGTTCTCGCTCAAAGGAGCGGTCAACTGCCGGAAGCAGACTCAGTGCAGCACGAGCGGCTGCTGCATCAGCGGCACGTAGCGGCCGATGAATTCGTCGATCGCTTCCTCGGTCGGCGAGTTCTCGATCAGCTCCTGCACGCCAGCCTTGAAGCTCTCGGCGAGCGCGCCTTCGATGAAGATCTCCTTGCGCGCGAACTTGTCGACGATCTCGTAGCCGCCGCGCGCCGGCACCGGCGCCGCCTCGGCACCTGTCTCGTCCGGCACGACAAATTGGACGACCGTGTAGTTGTCCGAGTTGTAGAGCATGTTCATGGCAGTTCCTCCCGACACGCACCTGAGGGCGGCAGCGCGGACTTCAAGCCAAGGCGTGCACCGGCGCCGCGCCGGCAAAGCGTTGCGCCTCACGGGCTGGATGCGACCCCGCGCCATTCGAGCTTCAGCGTCTCGCCGCCGTTGGACAGCAGCACGCGCAGCGGCAGGTAGTCGTGCGACGGGGCGAGCCACACTTCGGCGCGGGTGTCGTAAGCACGCAAGGGCCGGCGCAGGAAGCGCAGCGTCCGGACTTCGCCGCCCGCCAGTTCGAGGGTTTGCGGGCCGATCGCCTCGAACTGCCAGACATCCGCTTCGCCGCGCACGCCGACGACGGTCATCGCCGCGCCTGCTGCGGCGACGCTGTCAGGATCGGCCGCGGCGATCGCACCGAGCTGCAGTAGCCAGCTCAAGCGGTCCTGCATGCCGGGCACGAGTGCGTGCACGATCTGCGGCCCCGAGAACGTCACGTCTGCGGTGTCGCGCCGGAAATTCACCGCCAGCGCGCCGCGCCCGCGCCGGCGATCGACGAAGCGCTGCGGCGCGATCCCGGCCGGATCAAAGCCGCCCGCACTGGACAGCGCGAGCAGTTCGCCCGCACCGTCACGCGCTTGCAGGGTCGCGACGTAACGCCCGCCGTCCGGCTGCCAGCGCAGTTCGGCCTCGCCCGCCGCGGCGCCCCGCGTCAGCGTGTAGGCGTACGCAAATGCGGGCGGCATGCGCGTCACAGGGATGGGCAGCTCGCGATCGGTTCGTGCGGCGGCCGCCGGCTGCCGAAGCAGCGACGCTGTATCGGACGCCGACACGCTCTGTGTCAGCGCCTCGGCGCGCGATGGAAGCACGCTCGTGGGCGCGGCGAGTGTTGCGATCGACCTTGCGCCACGGTCGGGCGGGTCGTGCGAATCGTCAACCTGCTTCTGCACCGAAGCGCCGTGGTCCGACCGGAACTGGATCGCGGGCGCCATGCGGGCTGGTCTGGGTTCGTACGCGCGCGTCACACGCGGCGCAAAGCTCGCTGCGAGCCGATCGGACACGCTGCCGATCAACAGCACATGCAGCGCGAGCACGCCCAGCGCGACCAAGCCCACGCGCGCTGCGGTCAGGCGGCCGTTGTTCATCGCAAGCCGGGCTCGAGGCGCCGCGCCGCATGCCGGCGATCCGCAGCAGCAAACCGCGTTCGGCGACGACAATAGCGCCGTGCTGCCATCGCCGCGGTGCGTCGCTCGAACATGGCGCCAAAACCCTCGGAATTCAGACCATGAAACTCGCAAGCTACAAGGACGGTTCGCGCGACGGCCAACTCGTCGTCGTCTCGCGCGACCTCGCGTCGGCCCATTATGCGACCGGCATCGCGACGCGCATGCAGCAGCTGCTCGACGACTGGAGCTTCCTGTCGCCGCAGCTCGAGGACCTGTCAACGGCGCTCGATCACGGCCGCGCGCGCCACGCGTTCGCGTTCGATCCGGCGCAGTGCATGGCGCCGCTGCCGCGCGCATTTCAGTGGGCCGACGGCTCGGCCTACCTGAACCATGTCGAACTCGTGCGCAAGGCGCGCGGCGCCGAAGTGCCCGCCTCGTTCTACGAAGACCCGCTTATGTACCAGGGCGGCAGCGACGACTTCCTGGGGCCGCGCGACGACGCGCGCTTCGCAAGCGCCGATTGGGGCATCGATTTCGAGTCCGAGGTCGCGGTCGTCACCGGCGACGTGGCGATCGGCTCCGGCGCCGACGCCGCGATCGACAGCGTGCGCCTGCTGCTGATCGTCAACGACTGGAGCCTGCGCAACCTGATCCCGGCCGAGCTGGCGAAGGGCTTCGGCTTCCTGCAGAGCAAGCCGGCGACGGCGTTCGGCCCGGTCGCCGTGACGCCCGACGAGCTTGGCGCCGCCTGGCGCGGCGGGCGCATGCATCTGAACCTCGAATCGAGCTGGAACGGCAAGCGCGTCGGCCTCTGCGCCGCCGGCGACGAGATGACGTTTCACTTCGGCCAGCTCATCGCCCACCTGGCGAAGACGCGCAACGTGCGCGCCGGCAGCATCGTCGGCAGTGGCACGGTCAGCAACAAGGACTGGAGCCGCGGCTATTCGTGCATTGCCGAGAAGCGCGCGATCGAGACGATCGAGTCGGGCGCGCCGAAGACCGGCTTCATGCAGTTCGGCGACACGATCCGCATCGAGATGAAGGGCGAGGACGGCGCGAGCCTGTTCGGCGCGATCGAGCAGCGCGTCGCGCCGGTCGGCTGATCGCACGAGCATCAGCCCCAACGCGCGGGGACCGAACCCGATGCAACAGAGCATGCCGGTCGAGGAGCTCGCGTTCGGCGACGCGCGCCGCGCGCGCCTGATCCGCTGGACTTCGGCCTGTCTCGGCGCGTTCGCGGCCGCGGCGATGGTCGCCTATCAGCTTGCGGGCCTGACCGAGTGGTACCGCCTGGCGGGCGACCTGGCGTTGCTGCTCGGCTGCGTCCTTGCCTGGTCGCTGTGCCGTGCCGGCCGGATCGGGCGCGCCGCCCAGGTGCTGATCTGGGCCACGCTGGTCGGCATCAGCGTCATTGCCTACGCCACCGGCGGCTACCGCTCGCCGGCGGCGAACGGCTTCCTCACGCTCGTCGCCTTCGCCGGCTGGCTGCTCGGGATGCGCTACATGTTCGCCGTGACCCTGCTGTCGCTGGCGATCCTGGTCGCTTTCTTCGTGCTCGGCGAGACCGGTCTGCTGCCGCCGCCCGCGCCCAGTCGTCCGCTGGTGCACTTCTTGTCGGCCGCGATCGCGCTCGCCCTCGGCGGACTGCTCTTCTACTACGTGGTGCGGGAGTCGAACCTCGGACTGGCGCAGGAGAAGGCGCTGCGTGATGACCTGAAGCGGGCGAACGACGAACTCGAGCAGAAGGTCGCCGACCGCACGCGCGAACTGTCGGCCGCGAAGGACGCCGCCGAACGCGCTAGCCGCGCGAAAGGCGCCTTCCTCGCCAACATGAGCCACGAGATCCGCACCCCGATCCACGCCATCGTCGGCCTGACCGAGATCGTGCAGCGCGAGTCGAGCGACGAGCGGGCGAAGGAGCGGCTCGCTCTCGTCTCGCAGGCGTCGGACCATCTGCTCACGCTCATCAACAACGTGCTCGATGTCTCCAAGATCGAAAGCGGCAAGCTCGAACTCGCGGCCAGCGAGATGCGCATCGACGACGTGTTCGAGCGCGTGCTGTCGATCCTGCACGACGAGGCCTTGCGCAAGGGCCTGCAATTGCGCGCCGAGCTCGATGTCGATGCCAGCCGCCCGGTGCTGGGCGACGCGACGCGGCTGGTGCAGGTGCTGCTCAACTTCGCGGCGAACGCCGTCAAGTTCACGCCGGCGGGCAGCGTCGTGCTGCGCGGTCGGACGCTCGAAGGCGACCTGTTTCGCTTCGAGGTCGAGGACACTGGCATCGGCATCGCGCCGGCCGACCAGGCGCGGATCTTCGAGTCGTACTTCCAGGCCGACGGCGCGCTGACGCGCACGCAGCCGGGCAGCGGACTGGGGCTCGCGATCAACCGCTATCTGGCGCGCGCGATGGGCGGCGAGGTGGGCCTGCAGAGCACGCCGGGCGTGGGCAGCCTGTTCTGGTTCAGCGCGCGCCTGCCGCCGGCGCCGGCCAGCATCGCGCCGGCCCGCGCGCCGACTGCCGACTTCGGCGCGGCGCAGGCCGAAGCCATGCTGCGCGGCGTGCTTGCCGGTGCGCGGCTGCTGGTCGTCGACGACAACGAAGTGAACCGGATCGTCGCCCGCGCCCAGCTCGATGCGGTCGGCATCGCGGTCGACGAAGCGGCCGACGGCGCGCAAGCGGTCGAGATGGCCGGGCGCGGCCACTACGATCTGATCCTGATGGACGTTCACATGCCGGTGCTCGATGGCATCGAAGCGGCACGCCGGATCCGGCGGCTCGACGCCTGTCGCGAGACGCCGATCATCGCGCTCACCGCGGATGCCTTCGAGAGCGAGCGCCAGCGCTGCCTCGAGGCCGGCATGTCCGATCACCTCGCCAAGCCGCTGCAGGCGGCACGGCTCTATACCGCGCTCGCGCAGTGGCTGGCGCGCGTGCCGGTCAAGGTGCAGTCAGTGAATCCGGCACCAGCACGTGATGTGCAGTGAAGCGAGGCTTCGCCGGTGAACGATTTTTCGCCCACGCTCAAGATCGTCACCGTCTGGGGCCTGCTCGGGGTGGCGCTGTTTCTTGCCGTCCAGTTCTGGCAGGCGCAGGAGGCGCGCACGCGATTCACGGCGACGGCCGACGGCGTGATCGAGATCAGGCGCGGCCCCGACGGCCACTACCACTGGCCGGGTCGCGTCAACGGCGTCGATGTCGAGTTCCTCGTCGATACCGGCGCCACCGGGACCGCGCTGCCGCTCGCGCTCGCTGAGCGCGCCGGGCTGCGCGGCGAGGGCCGCGTCACCTCGTCGACTGCCGGGGGAACGGTGCACGGCACGCTGGCGCGCGCCGACATCGAGCTCGACGGCGGTGTGCGGGCCGAGCGGCTTCGCGTCGCGGTCCTGCCCGATCTGGCGGCGCCGCTGCTCGGCATGGACGTGCTGTCGCAGTTGCACTTCTCGCAGAGCGACGGTGCACTGCGGCTCACGCCGCGACCGGCGGGGCAGTGAGGTTGCCGCCGCACGTCGGCTTCTGGCGCGGCACAATGTCCCGGTCCACACTCAACGTCTGGGAGGCACCATGGCCGACACCGCCAACTTCGCAAAGCTCGTCCCCGGTTTCGACTTTCTCGAAAGCCTCGTCAAGAACGCCGGCACGGCGATGCCCGGCGTCGGCCAGTGGATCGCCCCGACGATCAACCCGGAAGAGATCGACAAGCGGATCGAGGAACTGCGCACCGTGCAGTACTGGCTCGAGCAGAATGCGCGCATGCTGGGGGCGACGATCCAGGCGCTCGAGGTGCAGCGCATGACGCTGTCGACGCTGAGGACGATGAACGTGCAGATGGACGCGTTGCGCGACTCCATGCTGCTGAAGATGCCGGCCGATGCGCCGCCGGCCGCGCCCGCGGCGGCCGAAGCGGCACCCGCCAGCGCAGCCGAGCCGAATCCCGAGGCGAAACCCGAGGCGAAGCCGGAGGTCGCACCGGAACGCCCATCGAAGGCGGCGCCCGCGAGCGCCGCCGCGCCCGGCGTTGTCGATCCTTTGCAATGGTGGGGCGCATTGACCAAGCAGTTCACCGAACTTGCGAGCGCTGCGCTCGAGGAGCGCGCGCCGGCTGCTGCCGGCGGGCCGGCCGACGCGAAGCCGGCTGCCGACGTGGCCAAGCGCAAGGCTGCCCCGCGCAAGACGGCATCACGCAAGAAGGCGGCGCGCAAGACCGCAGCGCGCAAGCCGGGCTGAACCCATCGGCCGCAAGGAGTCGATGGACCTGCCCGACCCAGCCGACCGCAGCGCAGGGCGCAAGCAATCTCGCAGCCTGAATGCTTCGAAGCCATGACGCTCTTCTGGCACGCCCACGCGACGCACCCCGACTGGCGCGCCGCGCTTGCGCTCGCCGCGGCGCAGATCGAGGCCCAGGCCGATGCCGAGCGCGCGCGGGGCCGGCCGGAGCATGGCGCCCCGGCGGCGAGCAATGCGCAGCCGACACTCGGCTGGGTCTATCTGACCGACCTCTACGCGAACGACGCCGAGGCGCTGCTGGCCGCGCTGCGGCGCCGCTGGCCGGGGGTCGCCTGGGTCGGCGCGGTAGGCGTCGGGGTGGCGGCCAATGGCGTCGAGTATTTCGACGAACCGGCGCTCGTGCTGATGCTCGCCGCGTTGCCGTGCGAGAGCTTTCGCGTCTTCTCCGGATCGCAGCCGCTGGGCGGCTTTGCCGCCCACACCGCGCAGGTGCATGCCGATCCGTCGAGCGCCGAACTGCCGGCGCTGATCCACGAGCTTGCGGCGCGCACCGCAACCGGCTACCTCTTCGGCGGCCTGGCTTCGTCGCGCGCGCAGGCGCCACACATCGCCGACGGCGTGTTCGAGGGCGGCGTCTCGGGCGTCGCCTTCGCAAGCGGCGTCGCGCTCGTCTCGCGCGTGACGCAGGGCTGCCAGCCGGTCGGCCCGACGCGGCGCGTGACGCGGGCCGAGCGCAACCTCGTGCTCGAACTCGACGGCGAGGCGGCCCTCGACGCCTTGCTGGCCGACCTCGAACTCGACGGCCTCGCACCGCCCGAGGTGCTCGACACGCTGCGCCACACCCTCGTCGGTCTGGCCGACGCCGCCGACGAAACGTTCGCCCATGCCGGGCAGTTCGGCGCCGACACGCGGGTGCGGCACCTGATCGGCATCGACCCGGCGCGCCGCGGCGTCGCGGTGGCCGACTTCGCCGAGCCCGGCATGCGGCTCGCGTTCTGCCAGCGCGACACCGAGGCTGCGCGCCGCGACCTGGTGCGCATCTGCGCCGAGATCCGCGAGGAGCTCGAGCCCGAGATGCTGCCGCTCGCGACCGCGCTTGCACTGCAGGGCAGCGATGCCGAAGGTCAGCCGCATCCGGCGCGGCGCATTGCCGGTGCGATCTACGTCAGTTGCAGCGGCCGCGGGGGTCCGCACTTCGGCGCGCCATCGGCCGAACTGGCGATCGTGCGCCACGCGCTCGGCGATGTGCCGCTCGCCGGCTTCTTCGCCGCCGGCGAGATCGCGCGCCACCATCTGTACGGCTATACGGGCGTCCTCACCGTGTTTGTCGGCGATGATTGAGCCGATGCCGCACCTGCACCACACGCAGTGGTCCGCTGCGCTCGCGCAAGTCGAGACATGAACCGGGGTTCGGCTGATGCAACGCAGATGTCGGCGGACGCGCGCGCGGCGCGTCAGTCCGAGGTCGTCGCCGCGCTCGCCGCAGTGCTGCCGGCGCGCGCGCTGCTGTGGCAGCGCGAGGACGTGACGCCATACGAGTGCGACGGCCTGACTGCGTATCGCGAACGCCCGCTCGCCGTGGCGCTGCCCGAGACCGAGGCCGAGGTTGCCGCGGTGCTGCGCGCCTGCTATGCGCTTCGCGTGCCGGTCGTCGCGCGCGGCGCCGGAACGGGCCTGTCGGGCGGCGCGATGCCGCATCGGCTCGGCGTGACGCTGAGCCTCGCGAAGTTCAACCGCATCGTCGGAATCGATCCCCTCGCGCGCACCGCGACCGTGCAGTGCGGCGTGCGCAACCTCGCGATCAG
>CAZVNC010000030.1:0-11831 GCA_964628305.1 uncultured Ideonella sp. | reverse complement strand
AGCATGTAGAAGCTGCCGTGCGCGAGGTTGATCACGCCCATGATGCCGAAGATCAGCGTCAGCCCCGAGGCGACGAGGAACAGCAGCAGCCCGTACTGAACGGCGTTCAGGCACTGAACGAGGAAGGTGGCGAAATCCATGCGGGTCGGGCAGTCGCTGTCTCTTCTTCTGACCTGTCGTTGGCGGGCCGACTTTAGCAGGTGGTTTGCGACCGGTTCGCATCCGCGCCATTCGCTGGCGCGTGGCCGCAGGCAGCGATATGGGGAAGCCCATGGCGCCGGCGCCACTGCGTCGCATGGCTGCGTCGCGCCGCGCAGGCGGCGCGTCCACGCCAAGTGCCGGCGATGCGCGATCGAACGCCGGCCGCTTTCCGGTCGGCACTCGTGCGCCGCGCCCTACTTCATGTTGCAGCCGCGCGCCGGGTCGGCCAGCGCCTTCACGGCGACGCTGACCTTGTCGTTTTCCAGGCCCTTCACCTCGCGCAGGTAGATGTCCTGCACCGGGTTGCCAGCCGGCGAGATCGTGAACTTGCCGCGCGGGCTGTCGACGACGACCTTGCGCATCGCGGTCGTGATCTCGTCGCGCTTGGCGAGGTCGCCCTTCGCCGCCGTCAGGCCGGCGTTCAGGATCTGTGCCGCGTCGTAGCCTTGCACCGCATAGACGTCGGGGTTCATCTTGTAGGCGATCGCGTAGGCCTTGCGGAAGCTGTTGTTGCGCGGCGTGTCGAGGTTGTCGGCATAGTGCAGCGCGGTGAGCAGCCCCTGCGCGGCCTCGCCCTGGGCCTCGAGCGTGCCGTCGGTCAGGAAGCCCGAGCCCACCAGCGGCACCGTCTTGCGCAATCCCGCGGCGGCGTAGTCCTTGACGAACTTGACCGCACCGCCGCCAGCGAAGAACGCGAACGAGACATCGGGCTTTTGCGACGCGATCTCGGTCAGCAGGGCCTGGAACTCGACGTTCGGGAACGGCAGCTTCAGATCCTTGATGACCTTGCCGCCGCCCTTCTCGAAGCCGTCGCTGAAGCCCTTCACGGCTTCGGCACCGGCGGCGTAGTTCCACGTGATCGTCATCGCCGTCTTGTAGCCCTTCTGCGCCGCGGCGACGCCCATCGCGTAGCCGGGCTGCCAGTTCGTGAAGCTGCTGCGAACGATGTTGGGCGCGCACATCGGCCCGGTGATTGCGTCGGCGCCCGCATTTGGATTGATGTAGAGCGTGTTGCTGTCGCGCGCCGCCTTCGCCATCGCGAGCGCAACGCCCGAATGCACGGTGCCGATCAGCACGTCGACATTGTCGCGCTTGATCAGCTTGTTTACGTTCTCGGTCGCCTTCGACGGGTCGCTCTCGTCGTCGACCTTGAAGTACTCGATCGAGCGCCCGCCGAGCTTGCCGCCATGTTCCTGCACATAGAGCTTGAAGCCGTTCTCGATCGCGGCGCCGAGCCCTGCGTACGTGCCAGTCGACGGCAGCATCAAGCCGATCTTGATCGGTCCCTTGTCCTGCGCCTGGGCGGTGATGGCAGTGGCGCAGAGCGCGGCGGCGGCAAGCAGCGTGTAGCGGGGCGATCGGGGCATGAACTTCTCCTCGTGATCCGGGTTGCAATGAATGGAAATGGGCCGCGGCGCCCGTCTCGGCGATAGGCGAAATCCGGCGTCCAAGGGTGCCTGGACGCTGCCGACATCGTAGGCGGCTGGCAAGTCCTGACCATCCGGGCTTTCACAGGGAGACGCAGACTGCAAGCAGTTTACTTGACCTGCATCAGCGTCCGAACCGCGCCTCCGCGGGGAAACCCCATGTCTGGGCCAAGCCATTCACTTAAGAATTCTAACTAAATTCTCGCCGCCCTTTCGATGCCGATCCTGCCATTTCGACACTTGGCGCGCGCTATGCGCGGCGCTCCGCTGCGCCGTCGTGTCGGGCCGCGAGGCTGACACCGATGGCGCACCGCACCACGCATCATGAGGTGAACATCCAGTTCGGCGACTGCGACCCGGCGGGCATCGTCTTCTATCCCAACTTCTCACGCTGGATGGACGCGGCGTCGTTGTCGTTCTTCATGCAGTGCGGCGTGCCTCCGTGGCGCGAACTGGTGAAGACGCGCGGCATCGTCGGCACGCCGCTGCTCGAGATCCACACCCGCTTCTCGAAGGCCGTGACCTATGGGCAGGCGATCCTCATCACGACCTGGATCGCGGAATGGCGCGCCAGGGTGTTCGTGCAGATGCACCGCGTGACACGCCGCATCGGCGGCGGCGGCGACGCCGACGAACTCGTCTGCGAAGGACGCGAAGTGCGCGCCTTCGTCAAGCGCGACGCCGACAACCCGGACCGCCTGCGCGCAATCGCGGTGCCGGACGACATCCGGGAACTCTGCACCTGAGCTCGCAGCATGGACCTCTCGATCGCCAGCATCCTCCTTCTCGACGGCGCGACGAACGGCGCCATCTACGCGCTGATGGGGCTCGCCCTCGTGCTCGTCTTTGCCGTCACGCGCGTCATCTTCATCCCGCAGGGCGAGTTCGTCGCCTACGGCGCGCTCACGCTCGCGATGCTGCAGCTGGGTCGGCTGCCCGGCACGGTCTGGCTGCTGCTGGCGATGGCGGCGTTCGCTGCGCTGCTCGACTTCGTCGAGGGGGTTCGCGCACGCCGCGGCGCCGCGGCACTTGCGCGTGCTGCGGCGCGAACGCTAGTTGCGCCGCTCGCCGTCTCGGCGATCGCGTGGTGGGCCGCGCCGCGCCAGTTCAACCTCGTCTTCCAGAGCCTGTTGACGCTCGCGATCGTGACGCCGATGGGGCCGCTCCTCTATCGTCTCGCGTTTCGCTCGCTGGCCGATGCAACGGTGCTGGTGCTGTTGATCGTCGCGGTCGGCGTGCACTTCGCGCTCACCGGCCTCGGCCTCGTGATGTTCGGCGCGGAGGGATTCAGCATCCCGAGCTTCTGGGACGCGCGATTCAATTTCGGCGCCCTCACGCTCGCCGGCCAGACGATCATCATCTTCCTCGTCTCGATCGCCCTGATCCTCGGCCTCAAGCTGTTCTTCGACCTGACCCTGCATGGCAAGGCGTTGCGCGCGACGGCGGTGAACCGCCTGGGCGCACGCCTGATGGGCATCTCGTCGGAAAGCGCCGGGACCCAGAGCTTCGCCCTGGCGGCGTTCATCGGCGCGCTGTCGGGTCTGCTGATCGGGCCCTCGACGACGCTCGGCTACGACTCGGGCTTCCTGATCGGCCTGAAGGGCTTCGTCGCCGCGATCTACGGCGGCCTGGCGAGCTATCCGGCGACCGCGGTCGGGGCGCTCCTGGTCGGCGTGATCGAGTCGTTCAGTTCGTTCTGGGCGAGCGCATTCAAGGAAGTGATCGTCTTCACGATGATCCTGCCGGTGCTGCTGTGGCGCTCGTTCCAGCACGTGCACGACGACGAGGAGGAATAGCGATGCTGGCGCCATCCTCTTTTCTTCCCGCACGGGCTGGCCGCCGCGCCGGCGCCCTGCGCGCAACTTCCGGAGCCTGAGACGATGCGGTTCAAGTTCCTGATCGCCTTCGTCGTGCTGCTCGCGATCGTGCCGCTGCTGCCGGTGCCCGAGTTCTGGATCACCCAGCTCAACTACATCGGCCTGTACACGCTCGTCGTCCTCGGCCTCGTGCTGCTGACCGGCATCGCGGGGCTGACGTCGTTCGGCCAGGCCGCCTTTGTCGGCCTCGGCGCCTATACCGCGGCCTACCTGACGCTCACCTACGCCGTGTCGCCCTGGCTCACGGTCTTCGCCGGGCTCGTGATCACGACCGTCTTCGCGCTCGTGGTGGGCTGGGTCACGCTGCGCATGTCCGGCCACTACCTGCCGCTGGCGACGATCGCCTGGGGTCTATCGCTTTACTACCTGCTCGGCAACATGGAGACGCTCGGCAAGTACGACGGTCTGATGGGCGTGCCGGCGATCTATTTCTTCGACATCGAGCTCAATACCGGGCGCCACTTCTACTACCTGCTGTGGGTGATCGTGATGCTGGCAGCGATCGGCGTCACGCACCTGCTCGATTCGCGCACCGGCCGCGCGATCCGCGCGTTGAAAGGCGGCGTGACGATGGCCGAGGCGATGGGCGTGAACACCTTCGGCTACAAGGTCAAGGTGTTCCTGATCGCCGCGCTGCTGGCGAGCGTTTCGGGCTGGCTGTTCGCGCACTTCCAGCGCTCGGTGAACCCGTCGCCGTTCGGCATCAAGATGAGCATCGAGTACCTCTTCATGGCGGTGATCGGCGGCGTCAGCCATGTCTGGGGCGCACTCATCGGCGCCGGCCTCGTGAAGGTGCTCGAGGACCAGTTGCAGGCCTGGCTGCCGAAGCTGCTCGGCGCGAGCGGCAACTACGAGGTGATCGTCTTCGGCATCCTGCTCGTCCTCGTCCTCAAGTACGCGCGCGACGGCATCTGGGACTTCGTCGAGCAGCGTCTGCCGCGCCGCGTTCGGGTCCGCGACTGGGGCGACGCTGCGCGCCTGCCCGAGAGCGTCAAGCCGAAGCACGGCGAGGTCGTGCTCGATGTGCAGGCCGTGCGCAAGGAGTTCGGCGGCCTCGTTGCCGTCAACGATGTGAGCTTCAAGGTGCGTGCCGGAGAGATCGTCGGCCTGATCGGCCCGAACGGGGCCGGCAAGTCGACGACCTTCAATCTCGTGACCGGCGTGCTGCCCGCGACGCGCGGCGAGGTGCGGCTGCGCGGCGAGCGCATCGACGCCCTGCGTTCGCGCCAGATCGCGCGCCGCGGCGTGTCGCGCACCTTCCAGCACGTAAAGATGATTCCGACCATGACGGTGCTCGAGAACGTCGCCCTCGGCGCCCACCTGCGCGGCAGCGGCGGCGTCGCGCGCGCCATGCTGCGCCTGGACCGCGCCGAGGAGCGCCGCCTGCTGCGCGAGGCCGAGCGTCAGATCGTTCGGATCGGGATGCAGGACTTGATGCACGAGCTGGCGGGCAACCTCGCGCTCGGCCAGCAAAGGCTGATGGAGATCGCGCGCGCGCTCGCCGCCGACCCGGCACTGCTGCTGCTCGACGAACCCGCCGCCGGACTGCGCCTGCTCGAGAAGCAGGGCCTCGCCGACGTGCTGCGGCTGTTGCGCGACGAGGGCATGAGCATCCTGCTCGTCGAACACGACATGGACCTGGTGATGGGACTCGTCGACCGCATCGTCGTGATGGAGTTCGGCACCCTGCTGCTCGAAGGCACGCCCGAGGAGGTGCAGGCCAGCCCCGCGGTGCGCGCCGCCTACCTCGGCACGGAGCATTGATTCATCATGCAGACAGACTCCGCACTCCTCGAAGTGACCGCTCTGCACGCCGGCTACGGCCGCGCCGAGGTGTTGCATGGCATCAACCTGCGCGCCGACCGCGGGCAGGTGATCACGGTGATCGGACCGAACGGCGCCGGTAAATCGACGCTCCTGAACGCCTTGATGGGGGTCCTGCCTTCGACTGGCGGGATCGCCTACCGGGGACGCAACCTGCATGGCGTGGCGCTCGAAGAGCGCGTCATGCAAGGCATGGCGCTGGTACCCGAGACGCGCGCCCTGTTCGGCACGATGACGGTCGAGGACAACCTCGAGCTCGGCGCCTACCGGCGCGCGCGCGCCGGACACAAGGACACGCGCGCCACGATGGAGTCGGTGTTCACCCTCTTCCCGCGCCTGAAGGAGCGCCGCACCCAGCTCGCCGGCACGCTCTCGGGCGGCGAGCGCCAGATGCTCGCGCTCGGCCGCGCGCTGATGTCGCAGCCGGCATTGCTGCTGCTCGACGAGCCCAGCCTCGGCCTCGCGCCGGTCATCGTGCGCGAGATCTTCCGCGCCATCGAGGGCTTGCGCGCGACCGGCGTCACGATCGTGCTCGTCGAGCAGAACGCGCGCGCCGCGCTCGAAGTCGCCGATCACGGTTACGTGCTCGAGATGGGCGAGATCGCGCTCGAAGGCGCGGCGCGCGACCTGGCCGTGGACCCGCGCGTGATCGACACCTATCTCGGCGCGGCGCGCGCCAAGGCTTGAGATGGCACGACCCGAGGTCGATCGAACTCGCGTCGCCATCGGCTGCCCAGGATCCCTGCCCGGCCCGCGACGGCATCCGCGGTGGCGCGCGGCCGGGTTGCGCTGAAATGAAGCTTCCGCGCTCGCTTGCGCTCGCTGCCCCCGGGATCCGTCAGGGGTCCCTTCGTGGCCCTTGGGGCACTCAGTGGCTTCGGGTGGCCGGGCGCCGCTGAGATGTCCGCTGCGCAAAGGCTGCCCGCTTCGTCCCCCCGCTCGCCGGAGGGGCAGCCCCAGATGGGGCTGGACATGACGCGCCTGTCGCAATGGGTCGGCTACGCGACAACGCGCGCCGCGATAGCGCTGAAGTTCGCGTTCGCTCAGCACATGGCACCACTCGGGCTGAAGTCGGTCGAGTTCTCGGTGCTCGTGCTGATCGCGACCAACCCCCGGTTGAACCAGAAGCAACTCGGCAACGCGCTCGCCCTGTCGGCGCCCAACCTTGCCGTCATCCTGGACCGGCTTGCCGAACGCGGCCTCGTCGCGCGCGTGCGCGGCACCGTCGATCGGCGCGAGCACCGGCTCGAGCTGACCGCGGCCGGCGCCGCGTTGACGGCACGTGCGGAGCGCGCCGCCGCAGCGATGGAGCGCGACGCGCTGCAGCGGCTGTCCGACGCCGAGCGGGCGCAGTTGATCGAACTGCTGCACAAGGTCGGCGCGATGCACCCCGGGTCGCACTGAGGCACGCGACGAAGGCGGCCGGGCGCCGACTACAATTGCAGGTTGTCCGAGCGGCCTACAAGGCCGCCCAAGGCGCCCTCTCCTCCCCCGAAAGGACCCTCTGCCGTGTTCATAACCGAAGCCTTTGCCCAGGCCGCCCCTGCCGCGGCTGGCGGCGAATCCCCCCTCTCCGGCCTGGCTGGCATGCTGCCCCTGGTGCTGATGTTCGTCGTGCTTTACTTCGTGATGATCCGCCCGCAGATGAAGCGCCAGAAGGAAGCCAAGGCGATGATCGAAGCGCTCGCCAAGGGCGACGAGGTCGTCACTGCCGGCGGCATGCTGGCCAAGATCAACAAGATCGAGGACGCCTACCTGACGGTCGAGATCGCAAGCGGCGTCGAGATCCGTGTTCAGCGCAGCTCGGTGATCCAGGTGCTGCCCAAGGGCACGATCAAGTAAGAGCACATTCCCGCGCCTGCGGCTCGCGGGCCGGGCACGGGACCGATGAACCCTCATTGATGCAGACGGCGCGCGACCCGGCGCCGCGATTGCGTCATCCAGCCGAGGCGCCATGAACCGATACCCCCTGTGGAAGTACGCGATCCTCGTCGTCGCGCTGCTCATCGGGCTGATCTACACCCTGCCCAACTTCTACGGCGAGGCGCCCGCGGTGCAGGTGTCGAGCGGACGCGCGACGATCAAGCTCGGACCCGAGTTCGCACAGCGCGTGGAGGGCATTCTGTCCACTGCGGGCCTGAAGGCCGACCTGATCCAGTTCGACGGCAACTCGGTCAAGGCGCGCTTCGCGGACGTCGAACTGCAGGGCAAGGCCAAGGACGCGCTGTCGCGCGCATTGAACCCGAATCCCGAGGACGCGGACTACATCGTCGCCCTCAACCTGCTGTCGCGCTCGCCGGCCCTGCTCACCGCGCTGCACGCGATGCCGATGTACCTTGGCCTCGACCTGCGCGGCGGCGTGCACTTCCTGATGCAGGTCGACATGAAGTCGGCGCTGACCAAGAAGGCCGAAGCAGTCGCCGGCGACGTGCGCTCGATGCTGCGCGACAAGAACATCCGCCACGCCGGAATCGCGCGCGACGGCAACGCGGTCGAGATCCGCTTTCGCGAGCCCGAGGCGCTGAAGGCCGCCCGCGGCCTGCTCACCGACCAACTGCCCGACATGGTGTGGACCGAAGAGTCGCAGGGCACGCAGTCCGCGTTGCGCGGCGTGCTCAAGCCGGCGGCGGCACTCGCGGTGCAGGAAGCGGCGATCAAGCAGAACATCACGACGCTGCACAACCGCGTCAACGAGCTCGGCGTCGCCGAACCCGTGATCCAGCAGCAGGGCGCCGACCGCGTCGTTGTCCAGCTCCCCGGCGTGCAGGACACGGCGAAGGCGAAGGACATCATCGGCCGCACCGCGACGCTCGAAGTTCGGATGGTCGATGAAAGTGCCGAGGCGGCTGCGGCCGCGGTGGACAACGGACCGGTTCCGTTCGGCAGCGAGCGCTTCATCGAGCGCGGCGCGCGCCCGCTGATCGTCAAGCGCCAAGTGCTCCTGACCGGCGAGAACCTGCGCGACGCCCAGCCCGGCTTCGACGACCAGCATCAGCCCGCGGTCCACCTGACGCTCGACGAGAAGGGCTCGCGGATCTTTCGCGACGTGACGCGCGAGAACATCGGCAAGCGCATGGCGATCATCCTGTTCGAGAAGGGCAAGGGGGAAGTCGTCACCGCGCCAGTGATCCGCAGCGAGATCGGTGGCGGACGGGTTCAGATCTCGGGTTCGATGACGTCCACCGAGGCCTACGACACGGCGCTGCTGCTGCGCGCCGGGTCGCTGGCGGCGCCGATGGAGATCATCGAGGAGCGCACGATCGGCCCGAGCCTGGGGGCGGAGAACATCGCCAAGGGTTTCGACAGCGTGATCTACGGCTTTCTCGCGATCACGCTGTTCATGATGCTGTACTACGGCCTGTTCGGCGTGTTCTCGTCGATTGCGCTGGCCGTCAACCTGCTGCTGCTGATCGCGCTGCTGTCGATGTTGCAGGCGACGCTCACGTTGCCGGGTATCGCGGCGATCGCGCTGACGCTAGGCATGGCGATCGACTCCAACGTGTTGATCAACGAGCGCGTGCGCGAAGAATTGCGCGCCGGCATGGCGCCGCAGACGGCGATCAACATCGGCTACGAACGCGCCTGGGCGACGATCCTCGATTCGAACGTGACGACGCTGATCGCCGGACTTGCGCTGCTGACCTTCGGCTCCGGCCCGGTGCGCGGCTTCGCGGTCGTCCACTGCCTCGGCATCATGACGTCGATGTTCTCGTCGGTCTTCTTCTCGCGCGGCCTCGTCAATCTGTGGTACGGGCGCAGGAAGAAACTGAAGTCGGTCTCGATCGGCCAGGTCTGGCGGCCCGATGGCGGCACGGCACCGGCGGCGAAGGGCTGAGGAGACGCGATATGGCGTTCTTGCTTGCGGCATCCCGTGCGCCGCGCGCAGATGTGAGCCTTCACTGAGAGCGCCACCAAAGGAAACGACAGATGGAGTTTTTCCGGATCAAGCGCGACATCCCGTTCATGCGCCACGCGCTGGTGTTCAACGCGATCTCGATCGTCACCTTCCTGGCGGCGGTGTTCTTTCTCGCCACGCGCGGCCTGCACCTTTCGATCGAGTTCACCGGCGGCACGGTGATCGAAGTGAACTATGCGCAGGCAGCCGACCTGCCCAAGGTGCGCACCGCGCTCGACAAGCTCGGCTTCGGCGACGTGCAGGTGCAGAACTTCGGCACGCCGCGCGACGTGCTGATCCGCCTGCCGCTGCAGCAGGGCATCAAGCAGGCCGAGGTCGTCGCGCGCGTCTTCGGTGCGCTGTGCAGCGCCGAGGGTGGCACGGTGTCGACGCGGCAATTCGTCTCGGACAAGGGCGAGGCGATCAGCAAGTCCGCCTGCAGCGCCGCAGCCGGCGAGCCGGTGCACCTGCAACGCAGCGAGTTCGTCGGCCCGCAGGTCGGCTCGGAACTCGCGCGCGACGGCGCCTACGCGCTGGCGGCAACGATCGCCGGCATCATGATCTACCTCGCGTTCCGCTTCGAGTGGAAGTTCTCGGTTGCGGCGATCGTCGCCAACATGCACGACGTCGTCATCATTCTCGGCTTCTTCGCGTTCTTCCAGTGGGAGTTCTCGCTCTCGGTGCTGGCGGCGGTGCTCGCCGTGCTCGGCTATTCGGTCAACGAGTCGGTCGTCATCTTCGATCGGATCCGCGAAGCCTTCCGCCGCTATCGCAAGCTCACGCCGCACGAGGTCATCGACCACGCGATCACGAGCACGATGAGCCGCACCGTCATCACCCACGGCTCGACGCAGATGATGGTGTTGTCGATGCTCATCTTCGGCGGCGCGACGCTGCACTATTTCGCGCTCGCGCTGACGGTCGGAATCCTGTTCGGCATCTACTCGTCGGTGTTCGTGGCCGCCGCGATCGCGATGTGGCTCGGCGTCAAGCGCGAAGATCTTGTATCGGCGTCAACGAAGGATATCGACCGCAATGATCCGAACGCGGGTGCCGCGGTGTAAAGTGACTGCAAGGCCCTAACGACCCCCGCCCTTTGCAACGTCATGGCGCCCACCGCCGATCCGATCGCACTGGCTGCCAAGGCGCGACGCAACTACGTCGAGGATCTGCTGCGCGGCGTGCCCGGTGTCGTGAGGGCGGTCGCCGACGGCGCGCGGCTGATGCTCAGCCAAGCCGCGGAACCGGCGCTGCAATACAAACGGCGCGACGTCGTGATGGATCTGCAAAAGGCAATTCCGGCCTGGCAGATGGGGATTACGCGCCAACTGCAGGGCGCGCTCGCGGGCGGCATGTCGACCGCATCGCGCACCGGCGATCTGCCGTCCTCGGGCCGTGCGGCGACCATGACGCTGGTCGACAACGACACGATCGAGAGCGAGATCCTGAGTTCGCGACTTGCGCTGGCGATGATGGATCGCGCGTCCTGGGAGTTCACCGATCTGCGCTCGCGCATGCTGTCGCTGGAGCGTCGCGACGAGCTCGGCGCAAACGACGTGCTGCGGCCGCACGTGCTGGCGCGCATCGTCGCTTCGGCCTGGCAGGGCGCGGGGCTGAATCACGAGACCTGGCGCGTGCTGCAGGACGTGCTGCACGACGAGTTCGCGCACTTCACCGAAGAGGCCTATCACGACACGAACCGCTGGCTCGTGCAGCAGCGTGTGCTGCCCGAGGTCGACCTGCGCCCCTTCATCCGCCGCTCGCGCAACACGCAGGGCGGGAGCACCGCGGGCGTGCTTGGCGGCGTTGGCCCAGGCGCCGGCGGCTTCGGCAGCAGTCGCGGCGGCGGCACGGTCCTCGGCGGTCAGGGCCCGGCCGGAGCCGGCGGCGTCGCCGACGAGACGAGGATGATGACGCGCTCGCACGCCATCGGCCGTGTCGGAGAGCAGGCGAGCGCGGTCCTCGGCAAGCTCAATCGGCTGATCGGGCGCCAGTTGCCCGACTTCACTGCGACGACGCGCGCCGCGCCGCCCTCCCCCGGGCTCAAGGCTGCGATCGACGAAGCGGAGCAGACCATCCGGCGCCGGCTCTCGACGACGCCGTCCGGCCGCACGATCGCCGCGCCAGTCAGCACGCCGGCCCTGCTCGAAGAGCTGAACCAGCGCCGCCAGGCACTGAAGAAGGCGGCGGCGACGCCAGTCGAGCGGGCGACGATCGAGATCGTCGCGTTGCTCTTCCAGAGCATCCTGACCGAAGACCGGATTCCAGCCGCGGTGCGCGTCTGGTTCGCGCGGCTGCAGATGCCGGTGCTGCGCGTCGCGGTCAGCGAGCCCGATTTCTTCGCCACCGTCGACCACCCGGCGCGCCGCCTGATCGACCGCATGGGTTCGTGCGTGATGGGGTTCGACGCCAGCGCACGCGAGGTCGGCGACTCGCTCGAAAAGGAGATCAAGCGCGTCGTCCAGGTCGTCGAGGCCTATCCCGACACCGGCCGGCGCGTGTTCCAGACCGTGCTTGTCGAGTTCGAGAAGTTCCTCGAGCACTTCTTCCGCAACGCCAACGAGGCCTCGCGCAAGGGCGTGTCGCTGGCGCAGCAGGTCGAGCAGC
>CAZVNC010000029.1:0-11875 GCA_964628305.1 uncultured Ideonella sp. | reverse complement strand
ATCCGCGTCCGGAACGCGGCACGCCATGCCGTCGGCGAGCCGGGTCGTCACCGGCGCCTCGACCGCCCGGCCGGCACGCACGCTGTCGAGATACGCCGTCGCGTGCGCCGAGACGACGCCGACGATGCGCGTGCGCGACCCCATCGCCGCGCGCGCACACGCGCATGCGCTGACGCCCGAGCCCTGGCCGATCGGCACGAAGACGGCGGCCGGCGGATCGCCCGCGACGGCCTCGAAGAACTCCATCCAGTAGCTCGCAACGCCGCGCACCAGATCGCGGTGAAAACTCGGCACCATGTGCAGGCCGCGCTCGGCGGCGAGTTGCGCCGCATGTTCGCGCGACTGCTGGAAATCCTCGCCGTGCACGACGAGCGTCGCGCCGAGCGCTCGCATCGCGGCGTTCTTCTCGACCGAGTTGCCGTGCGGCACGACGATCGTGCACGTCAGGCCGTGGCGTGCCGCGGCAAGCGCGATCGACTGGCCGTGATTGCCGCGCGTCGCGCTGATGACGCCGCGCACGCCCGGCTCGCGCCGCGCGAGTTCGTGCAGATAGACCGCGCCGCCGCGCAGCTTGAAGGCACCGACGCGGGTGTGGTTCTCGTGCTTGACCCAGGCCCGCGCGCCGAGCCGGACGTCGAGCAGCGGCCAGCGCAGCGTCGGCGTCGGCGGCTGGACGGCAGCGACGATGGCGCGGGCGGAAGCGATGTCTTGCGATTCGAGCAGTTGCATGGTGAGTCCTGGTGGCGTTCAGTCCGGCGTGTCGATCCGGACCCGGCCGCGCGGGGTATCCAGTTCGATGCCGAGTGCGGGCCGGCGCATGTCGGTCGTGAACTGGACGAAGTCGATGCCGAGTGCATCGAGCGCGCCTTGCAGCGGCGATCCCGGCGGCGTGCGCAGCATGATGGCGGCGAGCGCCACGCCGCTTGCCGCGAGCGCGTCGGCCGGATGGGTCGCGCCCCATTCGATCAAGGTCGGAGCAGCGCCGCCGAACAGGCGTGCACCGTCGTCGCGCACCGCGATGCGCCAGCGCAGTTCGCCCTCCCCCGTCATGCGCGTGGCCCGCAGCACGCGCCCCGCGTCGACGCCGTGCGCGGCGAGCGTCTCGCGCGCGGCATCCAGATCGGCGACGCGCGCGACCCACGCGACGAGCTGCGGCCCGCGCTCGAGCGCGGCCTGCAATGCCGGGTCGTCCAGGCCGAACCAGCGCGTGCGGCCGGGCAACGGAGCGTCGCGGTCGATCGCGATCAGTTCGAAGTAGGCGCGCGGGTGCGCGGCCGAGGCAATCGAAAACACGCGGTTGTGCGTGCTCATCAGCGCGTGGCGGCCGCCGGCGCCCGGCGTAACGCCCAGCGTCGCCTCGCACCACGCAACGCCGTCGTCTAGCGTGCGCGCGGCGACGACGAGATGGTCGAGCGCCGCGCCGGGGTTAGCACGCATGGCCGGTTCCTTCATGCGCTGGTTCGTGGCCGCGCAGCAGCTTGCGCCACCGGCATGCGCTTGCCGAGGAAGACGGTCGCGATCACCGCGATCGAGAACGCGACCGTCGTCGCGTCCAAGCGCTCGCCGAGGATCGGCACCGCGAACAACAGCGACAGAAACGGCTGCATGAGTTGCACCTGGCTGACGCGCACCGTCCCGCCGAGTGCCAGGCCGCGGTACCAGGCGAAGAAACCGATCCACATCGAGAACAGCGTGACGTACGCAAAGCCACCCCACGCCGCTGTGCGCACGCTGCCGGCCGGCCAGCTTGCAAGCATCAGCGGCAGCGTGAACGGCAGGCTCAGCACCAGCACCCAGCAGATCACGACCTCGGCCGGCAGGCGGGCCGCCAGCCGCGCCCCGGCCACGTAGCCCACCGCCGCGCTCGCAACGGCGATCGCGAGCAGGCCATCGGCCGCGCTGAGCCGTCCACCGCCCTGATGCACGGCAAAGGCGACGACGAGCGCACAGCCTCCGACGGCGCACAGCCAGAAGCCGCTCGACGGCCGCTGCCTGAGATAGACCGCGGCGGCGAGCGCCGTCGCAAGCGGCAAGACGCCGGTGATGACAGCGGCATGCATCGCCTCGACATCGCGCAACGCCAGCCCGAGGAAGAGCGGGAAGCCGATCACCGTGCCAGCGGCGCTGACGGCGTACGCGAGCCACTCGTCGCGCCGCGGCCGCCTCGCCCGCGCCACGGCGAGCACGACGATGCTGAGCAGTCCGGCCAGCGCCGCGCGCCCGCTGCTGACGAACAGCGGCGAGAGCTGCGGATCGCTTGCCGCGCCGACTGCCAGCCGCGTCATCGGCAAAGTCAGCGCGAAGATGACGACGCCGATCAGGCCGAGCCACATGCCGCGCGTTTCGCTGCTCATCGCGACAAGTGTAGGGCGGCATCGGGCTTGACCGCGATCGCCGGCACTGCGCCTTGTTGCAAACCCTGCCCGCGCAACCCCGCGCGGCATGTGAGAATTGAATCAGTCCATCGACGCAGGCAGACATGCCGGAATTCGAGCCCACGATTCCCTTCGGTCAACCCGAACTGATGCGCGCGAGCGGCTTCACGCGCTATCTGGACGAGTTGGGGCGCGACGCACCCGAAGGCGCGCCGTCGACGCGGCTGTCGTCGCTCAGCCCGTCGCTGACGCAGGATCTGATGCGCTTCGAGCAGGGGGGGCGCGAGCCGGATCTGCTCGATGTCCTCGCCGCCTGCGTGCGCCACGCGCGCAGCGTCACGGTGCATCTGCGCTGCCGCGAACGCGTGCTGCCGCTGTCGGCCTTTCCGCGCGAACGCGTCGCCCATTGCGCCCTCGATCTGCAGGCACTGATCGACTTGCAGCGCGAACCGCTGCCGGTGCTGCAGGTCGAGCCCGCGGTGCTGCGCGCGCCGGGCGACGCGCAGGCGGCACTGGTCGGCGAGCCGCGCCTGTACCAGCCGCTCGCGCCGCTCTTGTGGGCCATCGCGCTGCACGGCGCGCGCGGCGATCTGTTGCCCGAACTCACCGGCGCTGCCGTCTATCGCCTCGCACCGACCTTCGACCGCGCCGCGCTCGACGTGCACGGCCCGCTCGGCGCGGCGATCGAAAGGCTGCGCCACGATGTCGCGAGCCAGCGCGACATCGCCGGCTGGCCCGAGATGAACAACGAGCGCGCAAACCGCCTGCTGAACGCCTTGTACCTGCAGGCCGGGCTGATCATCAGCCGCTCGCATCCGGCCGCGCTCGGCGATTCGTGGTTTCGCAGCATCCGCGCAGCGCAGTGACGCGGCGCGCAGCGCGGCGCTCGATCGTCAATGCCGCGGCCGCGAGAGCGCGGCCAGCCACCTCAGCAGCACAGCATTGACCTCGCGCGGGCGCTCCATCGTCAGCATGTGTCCGCAGCGTTCGATGAGCGTGAATTCGGCGTCGGCGATCCCTGCCGCGATCTCGCGCGAGGCATCGACCGTCGTCACCACATCGGCGTCGCCGCACAACACGAGCGTCGGGCAGCGGATCGCGGCCAGCAGCGCGCGGCGGTCGGCGCGCGCCGCGATGGCGATGTTCTGGCGCACCAGTTCGGCCGCGCCGGCGCGGCGCAGCATGTCGAGGTAGGCGCCGACCAGCGGAGCGTCGGCCAGCCGGTCGGCGTGAAACGAGAACGGCACGTTGGCGGCGATCATCTCCTCGAAGCGTCCGTCTTCGATTGCCGCGAACGCCGCGGCGCGCAAAGCGGCGATCTCGGGCGTATCGGGCCGCGCCGTCGTGCCCAGCAGCGCCAGGCCCTGCACGCGATCGGGTGCCTGCGCGTCCGCCTCCAGCGCAACGATGCCGCCCATCGACGCGCCGCACAGCACGAGCGGCCCCGGATGTGCGGCGAGCAGCGCAGCAGCCATCGCAGGCAAGGTTTCGCACTTGAAATGCACGTCGCTCACCCGCACGTCACAGACAGGTGCGAGCGCCGCGCATTGCGCGGCCCACATCGCGCCGTCGGCGGCGAGGCCGGGGATCAGAACGACAGTCGGCACGGAACGCATTGTCGCCTCCCGGGGTCGCACCAATGCTCCTGACAACGACGTGCGATCCACGACAATGACGACATGACCGAGGTGATCCTGATCCGTCACGGCGAGACCGACTGGAACGTGCAGGGACGCTTCCAGGGCCAGATCGACGTGCCGCTGAACCCGTTCGGCGAGCGCCAGGCGGCGCGCATGGCCGAGCGCCTGGTGCACGAGCAGGTCGACGTGCTCTACTGCAGCGACCTGCTGCGAACGCGCCAGACGGCGGCGCCCGCCGAGCGCATGTTGCGCCTTGCCGCGGCACCCGATGCGGCGCTGCGCGAGCAGCACTTCGGCGTTCTCGAAGGGTTGAGCTTCGACGAAGTGCGGGCCCGCCATCCGGACGAACTCGCGGCCTGGATGCTGCACGATCCAGACTACACGCTGCCCGACGGCGAGAGCGTGCGGCGCTTTCACGCCCGCGTCGTCGGCGCGCTGAATGCGCTAGCGGCACGCCATGCGGGCCAGCGGCTCGCGGTCGTGACGCACGGCGGCGTGCTCGACATGCTCTACCGCACGGTGCACGGCCTGCCGCTCACCGGCAACCGCCAGTGCGAGATCCCGAATGCCGGCATCAATCGCCTGCGCACGCAGGGCGATCAACTTGAAATCGTGAGCTGGGCCGACGACGCGCATCTGGCCGGACTGGCCCGCTGACGTAACCTGCCTGCTCACGGGGAGCACGGCGCCGCACGCTGCAGCGCGAAATTCATCGCGCTATGGTGTCGGCGTACCCAATCGATGGGAGTACGCATGATTTCGCTCGGCAAGCGCGCGCAGGGCCTGCGCCTGGAGCGCATCGAAGCCTCTTCGCTGTGGGCCGGCGACGCGTTTCGCAACATCCACCCGATCGCGCCCGGCCTGCAGGATGCGAGCGTTGCGCGGCCGACGCTCGCCGAATTCCTGTGCGGCGGCAATCGCCGCGTGCCGAGTGGTCCGCTGCCCGCGCTCGATCCGCGCGACGCCTGGGCGCGCAAACCGGCGACCGGGCTGCGCGCGACCTGGCTCGGCCACTCGACGGTGCTGATCGAGATCGACGGCTGGCGCGTGCTGACCGACCCGGTCTGGGGTGCGCGCGCTTCGCCGACGCGCATCGCCGGACCGAGGCGTTTCCAGCCGGTGCCGGTGCGGCTCTCGGCCCTGCCGGCGATCGACCTCGTCGTCGTCTCGCACGACCACTACGATCACCTCGATTACCCGACGATCCGCAAGCTCGCGGCAACCGGCGTGCCCTTCGTCACGTCGCTCGGCGTCGGCGCGCATCTCGAAGCCTGGGGCGTCGCGCCGGACCGCATCACCGAGCTCGACTGGTGGGAGACGCACCGCGTGGCGGGAAGCGGCCTGACGGTGACGGCCGCACCGTCGCAGCACTTCTCGGGCCGGGCGCTGAAGGACCGCAATGCGACGCTGTGGTCTTCGCTCGTCATCCGCGGCACGCGCCACGCGGTGTTCTTCAGCGGTGATACCGGGCTCACGTCGCAGTACGCCGAGATCCGCGACCGGCTCGGGCCGTTCGATCTGGTGATGCTCGAAGTCGGCGCGTTTCATCCGGCCTGGGGCCACATCCATCTCGGCCCGGACAACGCGCTGAAGGCGCATGCGATGCTCGGCGGCGGCGCGTTCCTGCCGGTGCACTGGGGCACCTTCAACCTCGCGCTGCACGCCTGGGACGCACCGGCCGAAACGCTGTTCGCGCACGCCGCGCAGCGTGACGCGCAACTCGTGATGCCCCGGCTTGGCGAGCCGGTCGAACCCGCGCACGCGCCGCCGGTCACGCCGTGGTGGCGCGGCGTCGATGAATCGCGACGTGCGCGGCCGCAGCCGCCGGCGGCCGAACCGCCGGCAGCGGCCGCGATGCCGGCGGCGATGCCGTGGCCGCCGGACTGATTCGCGGGCGCCAGCCGGTTAGCCGACGCTGCAATAGAACGGCAGCCAGGTGTGCAGCCACGCGGCGGCGGGCAGCCACGGCCCGGCCAGCGTCAGCGCGGCGCTCATCAAGAGCGCACTGCCGGCCACGCGGCGCGCGGCGGGCCGGGCGCTGAAACCGGCGAAGCGCTGGGCGCCGAACGCGGCGAGCGACATCGCCGGCAGCGTGCCGAGGCCGAACGCCGTCATCGTCAGCGCACTGCGCGTCGCATCCAGTTGCAGCGTCGCGATCAGCAGCACGGTGTAGACGAAGCCGCACGGCATGAAGCCCCAGACCATGCCGAAGCCAACGGCGCGCGGCAGCGTCTTCACCGGCAGCAGGCGGCGCCCGAGCGGCGCGATGTACCGCCACAGACGACGGCCGATGCCGAAGCCGGGTTCGCGCAGCCGCCCGAATGCGACGAGCGCGCCGAGCAGCAGCGCGAACGCAGCAAGGATACGCAGACCGCGGCGCAAATTCTCGCCGTCGAGCAGACCGAGCAGGCCGCCGAACACGCCGCCGAGCAGCAGCCCGGCGAGCGTGTACGACGCGACGCGGCCGAGCTGGTAGCCGATCAGCAGCGACGGCTGCGGACGGCCGTTCGCGTCCTTGGCGGTCGCGATGCCGAGCGCAGCGGAGATGCCGCCGCACATCACGATGCAGTGTCCGCTCGCGGCCAGTCCCAGCAGCAGCGCAGCGCCGAGGGTCAGCACCGAGTTCATTCGCGCGGCTCATCCGTTGGCGGGCGATCGCCCTGCGTCGCCGGGTCGTCGACCAGCGGCAGCAACCCGGGCGTGTCCATGTCATCGAACTGGTCATGCTCGACGGCCCAGAAGAAGGCGACCCCGGCGCCGACCAGCACCAGGATCGAGAGCGGAATCAGCACGACCAGGATGTTCATGCCAGGCGCCTGTGCGGCTCCGGCAACGGCAAGGGCGCGTGCGAAGGCGATACGCCGCGCCCGATGCGCAACGCGTTCAACACGACGACGAGCGAACTGGCCGACATGCCGAGCGCGGCCAGCCACGGCGGCACGAAGCCGAGCGCGGCCAGCGGCACCGCCGACAGGTTGTAGGCGAGCGCCCAGCGCTGGTTCTGCTGCAGCACGGCGAGCGTCTCGCGAGCGACGGCGCGCGCCGTGGGCAGCGCGCCGAGGTTCGCGCCGTCCAGGATCACGTCGCCCGCGGCCTGCGCCAGTTCGGCGCCCGACGCGAGTGCAACCGCGACATCGGCGCCGGCCAGCACCGGCGCGTCGTTGATACCGTCGCCAACCGCCAGCACCCGCGCTCCGCTGGCGCGCAGTTCGCGCAGCCGCTCGAGTTTCGCGGCCGGACTCTGGCGCGCGCGCCACTGCGCAACGCCGAGCCGCTCGGCGACCGGCGCGACCTTCGCTGCGGCGTCGCCGCTCGCGATCTCGACGCCGAGCGCGATCGCGGCGAGCGCGGCGAGCGCCTCGCGCGCGCCCGGGCGCAGCCGTTCGTTCAGGCGGAAGGCGGCGATCGGGCCCTGCTCGCCGGCCAGGATCACCGCGCCGTCGTCATCGGCGGCGCCGCCCTGGCCGATGACGACGGCCGGGCTGCCGAGGCGGTAGCCGCGACCGGCGATGCGCGCTTCGAGGCCGGCGCCGTCGACGGTGCGGATCGCCTCGGCGCTGCGCACCGGCAGGCCGGACGCCGCGCCCGCCAGCGCCTGCGCGACCGGATGGCGGCTGCCGCGCGCGATCGCGGCGGCGAGCGCGAGCGCCGCGTCGCGGTCCGCCGCATCGACGCCCGCCAACTCCAGATGCGCATCGGTCAGCGTGCCGGTCTTGTCGAACACCGCGTGGCTCGCGAGCGCGAGGTTCTCGATCGCGTCGGTGCGAACGACGAACACGCCCTGCGCTGCCAGCACCGCCAGCGCACGCGTGATCGCGGCCGGCACCGCGAGCGCGAACGCGCACGGGCACGAGACGACGAGCACCGCCAGCGTCGCATCGAACGCGCGCGCCGGATCGATGACGCTCCAGACGGCGGCGCACAGCGCGGCAAGCGTCAACGTACGCGCGACGAACCCGGCCGCGGCCCGCTCGCCGGCCCGCGCCAGCCGCGGGCGTTCGCTCTGCGCACGCGCGACGAGCGCCGCGATACCGGCGAGCGCGGTGTCGGCGCCGACCTGGCGCACGCCAAGGATCGCCGGACCTTCGATCACCATGCTGCCGCCGGTCAGCGCATCGCCGCGCAGCTTGCGCAGCGGCGTCGACTCGCCCGACAGCAGCGCTTCGTCGACCCGGCAAGCGTCGTTCTCGAGCACGCCGTCGGCCGGCAGCCGCATGCCCTGCGCGACGTGGACGCGATCGCCGGGCGCGAGTTCGTGCGCGGCCACACGCTCGAGCGTGCCGTCGGTGCACAGGCGGTCGGCGAAGGCCGGCGTCAGACGCGCCAGCGCGTCGGCGAGGTTTGCGGCCCGGTGGCGCGCGCGCATTTCGAGGTAGCGCCCGCCGAGCAGCAGGAAGACGAACATCGAGACCGAATCGAAGTACACCTCGCCGCCGCCGCGCAGCGCCTGCACGAAGCTCGCCGCGTAGATCAGCGCGATCGCGATCGCGACCGGCACGTCCATGCCGAGCGTTCGCGCGCGCAGGCTGCGCCACGCGCCATCGAAGAACGGCCGGGCCGAATAGAACACGACCGGCGTCGCGACGAGCAGGCCGAACCAGCGCATCAGTTCGCGGGTTGCCGCATCCATCGTCTCGGCCGCGCCCAGATAGAGGGCGCTCGCATACATCATCGCCTGCATCGTGCCGAAGCCGGCGACCGCGAGGCGCTTGAGCGCGGTGCGCGCCTCGCGCCGGCGCACGTCGTCGAGTGCCGCGGCGTCGAGCGGCAGCGCGCTGTAGCCGGTGCGCGCGAGCGCCCGCAGGATCGCCGCAAGCGTCGTGCGATTCGGGTCCCAGACGATGCGTGCGCGCTGCGCGCTGGCATTGACCTGCACCGATTGCACGCCGGCGACGCCGCCCACTGCGCGCTCGATCAGCCAGACGCAGGCCGCGCAGCGGATGCCGTCGACGAGCAGCAAGGCTTCGGCCTGTCCGGCGCCGACCGTGCGCACCGCATGGCGCGCCAGCTCGGGCCGCTGCCAGGTGTCGGCGCTGCGCTGCGCCGCAACCGGATCGGGCGCCCGCGGCGGTTTGGCGCTGCGCAGCCGGTAGTAGTCGCCGAGGCCGAGCTGGTCGATCCACTCGGCCGCCGCGCGGCAGCCCTGGCAGCACACCGGATGCGCAACGCCGCCGACGATCGCCTGCGGCGTGTCGGCGGGCAGGCCGTCGCCGCAGTGCCAGCAGGTGTTCGCGTTCATGGCGGCGGCTCGCTGACCTTTGGTTGCGATTGCGGTTGCGGCTGCGCGAGCGGCATCTTCAGGATCTGCAGGCCGCCTACCGGCAGCGGCGGGTCGTCATAGCGCTCGGCGACGACGATCAGCCAGACGCAGCCGGCAATCGAAGCCGCGAAGACCACCGCGCCGATCCAGACGATGCTCTGGCGGTACCACGCCTTGCCGGCATCTCGCATCGGCGCCCCTTCACCGGGCAGGCGGCGCGGTGCTGTGCGTGAGCGAGTAGACATAGGCCGCGAGCACGCGCGTATTGCCTTCGCCGAGACGGTCGTGCCAGGCCGGCATGTGGCCGTTGCGGCCGTCGCGAATGGTTTGCTCGACGGTGGCCTGGCCGCCGCCCCAGAGCCAGATGTCGTCCGTCAGGTTGGGCGCCCCCAACGCCTGATTGCCCTTGCCGTCGGCACCGTGGCAGGCGGCGCAGCTGGTGGCAAACAGCTTCTTGCCCTCGGCGGCCTTCACGATCGAGTCGGCGTCGCGGGGCGCAAGCGACAGGCTGAGCACGTAGCTTGCGAGGTTCGTGATTCCTGCTTGGTCGAAGGTCGTGCCCCACGGCGGCATGACGCCCTGGCGGCCGTCGGCGATCGAGGCGATGATCGTCTTGCCGTCGCCGCCGTAGAGCCAGTCGCTGTCCGCCAGGTTGGGCGCGCCGAGCAGCGGGTTGCCGCGCGCGTTGCGGCCGTGGCAGGCGGCGCAGTTGTCCAGGAACAGCACGGCGCCGATCGCGAGCGCCTGCGGATCGCCAGCGAGCTGTTCGATCGGCAGCTTGGCGACGCGCTGCATCACCGGTTCGAGAAACTGATCGTTGGCCGCGGTGTCGCGTGCCAGTTGGCCGTGCGCGCTCCAGCCCAGGCGGCCGGGTGAATCGCCGAACCCGGGATAGAGCACCAGGTAGCCGAACGCGCCGATGAACATCAGGAACGAGATCGCGATCCACCAGCGCGGCAGCGGGTGCATGCCTTCACGAAGCACGCCGTGCGCCCAGACGTGGCCGGTCGTACCGTCGGGCAGGGTCGGAATCTTGGCGCGCGGCCCCCACACGAAGAGGAAAAACGAGACGCCGAGGTTGAACACGATCAGCCCCATCACCCACCAGGACCAGAAGGCGCTCATCGCCGATCTCCCGCGGTCTCGCCGATGTCGGGAGCGGCGTCGCCGTCTTCATGCTCCAGCGGCAGGCGCGCCAGTGCGTCGAAGCTGCGCTTGTTACGCGGCAGCCAGGCCCAGATCCAGATGGCGATGAAGGTGAGCATCATGACGATGATGAACGCGCCCGCGATCGGGCCCCAGATCGGATTCATCGTGTGCCTCCGTCGGCTGGCGCGGAGGCGGCGGCCACTGCGGCGCGCGGCACGTTGTCGACACCCAGCCCCTGCAGGTAGGCGATCAGCGCGTCCAGCTCGGTCTTGCCGTCGACGGCCTTGGCTGCGCTCTCGATGTCGGCGTCGGTGTACGGCTCGCCGAGCCCGCGCAGCACGTGCATGCGCGCGGTCAGATCCTTGGCGTCGATCGGCGCCTTCGCGAGCCACGGGTAGTTGGGCATGTTCGACTCCGGCACGAGCTGGCGCGGGTTCATCAGGTGAAGGCGCTGCCATTCATCCGAGTACTTGCCGCCGATGCGCGCCAGATCCGGGCCGGTGCGCTTGGAGCCCCACTGGAACGGTCGGTCGTAGACCGATTCGGACGCCGTCGAGTAGTGGCCGTAGCGCTGGGTCTCGAAGCGCAGCGCGCGGATCATCTGCGAGTGGCACAGATAGCAGCCTTCGCGCACGTAGACATCGCGCCCGGCCAAGTGCAGCGGCGGATACGGCTTCACGCCTTCTGCCGGCTGCACCTTGTTGGCCTCCATGAAGAGCGGCGTGATCTCGGCCAGTCCGCCGAGCGAGACCATGAACGCGGTGCCGAGGCCGAGCGCCCAGGCGTGCTTCTCGATGAATTCGAAGTGACGATAGGCCATCGCGCAGCTCTCCTCAGCCCGCGGCCGGCAGCGGCGGCGGCATCTGCTCGGCAACGGGTTCCGGGATCGGCACTGGGATCGGCAGGATGATCTTCTTGCGTGCGTCGGCGGCGGTGTACCAGAGGTTCCACGCCATCACCCACATGCCGAGCCAGATCAGCACGCCGCCGAACCAGCGGAAGATGTAGAGCGGCTTGATCGCGACCAGGCTGTCGATGAAGGAATGCGTCAGCGCGCCATCCGGATTCGTCGCCCGCCACATCATCCCTTCGGTCACGCCCGCGCCCCACATCGAGATAACGTAGAACAGCGTGCCGCTCAGGTGCAGCCAGAAGTGCAGCTCCATGCCGGCGCGCGAATGCATCGCCGGGCGGCCGAGCGCGCGCGGCGCCATCGCGTAGAGCGAGCCGATGGTGATCATCGCGACCCAGCCGAGCGAGCCCGAATGCACGTGCGCGATCGTCCAGTCGGTGTAGTGCGACAGCGAGTTGACGGTCTTGACCGCCATCAGCGAGCCTTCGAAGGTGGACGCGGCGTAGAACACGAGCGCGAGCACCATGAACTTGGCGGCCGGGTCGTCCTTCAGGCGGTGCCAGGAGCCGTTGAAGGTCAGCAAGCCGTTCGCCGCCGA
>CAZVNC010000028.1:7032-11981 GCA_964628305.1 uncultured Ideonella sp. | reverse complement strand
CGCGTGCGCTCGGTCACGCTCACCAGCATGATGTTCATGATGCCGATGCCGCCGACGACGAGGCTGACGCCGGCCACGGCGGCGAGCAGCAGCGTCATCACCCGGCTCGACTCCTCCTGCGCGGCGAGCGCCTCGGTCAGGTTGCGGATGCTGAAGTCGTCCTCCTGCGCGCCCTGGCGGCGATGGCGCTGGCGCAGCAGGGTGCGGATGTCTTCCTCGGCGCGCTGCATGCTCTGCCCCTCGCGCACCTTCACGGTCGCCGAGCCGATCCGCAGCAGGCGGCCGCTCGCGCTCTGGATCCGCTTGCGAAAGGTCGAGATCGGCACGATCACGACGTCGTCCTGGTCCTGGCCCCATGAGTTCTGACCCTTCGCCTCGAGCACGCCGATCACGGTCAGCGGCACGGTCTTGACGCGGATCGACTGGTCGATCGGGTCGGCGTCGCCGAACAACTGCTCGGCCACCGTGCGGCCGAGGATCGCGACCTTGCCGGCGCCCGACATCTCGGCGGCCTCGAACATCCGCCCTTCGGCGAGCGCCCAGTCGCGCGTCTCGAAGTAGTCGTTCGTCGTGCCGTAGATCGACGTGCTCCAGTTCGTGTTGCCGGCGACGATCTGCAGCGCGGTGCGCAGCGATGGGGCGACCGCCTGCACCTCGGGGATCTCGGCGGTGATCGCGCGCGCGTCGTCCTCGGTCAGCGACTGGCCGGTTTGTGCGCCCAGGCGCACGCCGCCCTGCGTGATCGCTCCCGGCATCACGAGGATCAGGTTCGATCCGAGGCTCTTCATCTGCTCGGCGACGCGCTGCTGTGCGCCGGTGCCGATCGCGAGCATCGTGATCACCGCGGCGACGCCGATGATGATGCCGAGCATCGTCAGGATGCTGCGCAGCAGGTTCGTCGCCAGCGCCCGCCACGCCAGGCGCACCGCGGCCAGCGCGTTCATGCGACGCGCGCCGGCGCCGCCGCCGGTTGCGACACGTCCTCGATCACCCGCCCGTCCTTGAAGGTGATACGCCGGCGCGCGAAGGCGGCAATGTCGAACTCGTGGGTGACGAGGATCACCGTCATGCCCTGCGCGTTGAGTTCGGCCAGCAGCCGCATGATGTCCTGCGAGGTCTTCGAGTCGAGCGCGCCGGTCGGCTCGTCGGCCAGGATCAGTTGCGGCGCGTTGACGAGCGCGCGCGCGATCGCGACGCGCTGCTGCTGGCCGCCGGAAAGCTCGGCCGGCGTGTGCGCGGCGCGCTCGGCGAGGCCGACGCGCTCCAGGCTCGCGAGCGCACGCGCGCGGCGTTCGGCGGGCTTGATGCCGGCATAGATCATCGGCAGCTCGACGTTCTCGACCGCGCTCGTTCGCGGCAGCAGGTTGAACTGCTGGAACACGAAGCCGATGCGCTTGTTGCGCGTCGCCGCGAGTTCGTCGCCGCTCATCGCGTCGATCGCCTCGCCCGCCAGGCGATAGTGGCCGCTGGTCGGCCGGTCGAGGCAGCCGAGGATGTTCATCAGCGTGCTCTTGCCCGATCCCGACGCGCCCATCACGGCAACGAATTCGCCGGCCTCGATCGAGAGCGTGACGCCGTCCAGCGCATGCACGGCCTGATCGCCCATCGCATAGGTCTTGACCAGATCGGTCGCTTCGATCAGCGCCATCCGCCCATCCTCAGAACGGCGAGCGCGGGCGCTTCGAATCTTCCGGCGCATTGACGCCGACGATCACGCGCGCGCCCTCTTTCAAGACGTCCGCGGCGGGCGCGCCCGGCGCCACGATCAGCTCGGTCGAGAGGCCGTCGCTGATGCCCAGGCGCACGCCGTAGGCGACCGGCTTGCCGTCGTCGCCGAGCAGGTAGATGCGCCCGCGCGTCGTCGGCCTGCCGCCGGCCTCGGCGTGGCGCTCGCGCGGCGGCCCGGCTGCCGCGCCGTTCGCATCGCCCTCCCTGCCCGCAACCGCCGCAACGCTGACTGGCGCCGCCGAGGCAGCGCCTGCGGCCGACGCTGCCGCCGCCGGCTCGACACCGGCGATCCGCACCCGCAGCGCGGCGTTCGGCAGCTTCAGCACGGCTTCGCGCGTATCGACGACGATCCGCACATTCGCCGTCATCCCCGGCAGCAGCGCATTGCCCGGGTTGTCGAACGGAATGATCACGGTGTAGGTGACGACGTTCTGCGCTGACACGGCCGCCTTGCGCACCTGCTCGACCCGGCCGCCGAGCGTGCGCCCCGGCACCGCGTCGAGCGTGAACGTGACGCGCTGGCCGGGGTGCACGCGGGCGACGTCGGCCTCGTCGATCGCCGCCTCGACCTGCATGTCGCTCAGGTTGCGCGCGATGATGAAGAGCTCCGGCGCCTGCAGGCTCGCGGCGACCGTCTGGCCGACATCGACGCTGCGCTTGATGACGATGCCATCGACCGGCGAGCGGATCTGGGTGTGCTCCAGATCGACCTTCGCCTGCGCGAGCGCGGCCTCGCGCTGCTTGACGGCCGCCTGCGCGCTCGCCACCTGCGCTTTGGCGACGTCGAGCTGCGCCTGCGTCACCTTCAGCGCCTCGCCGAGCGTGCCGGCGAGGTTGCGCGCGGTGTCGAACTCGGCCGGCGAGATGAATGCCTGCCCGAGCAGGTCCTGCTTGCGCGCCAGGTCGCGGCGCGCGTTGTCGGCGTCGAGCTGCGCCTTCGATACGTTGGCCATCGCGGCGACGACGTTCGCCTGCGCATTCACCACCGCGGCGCGCGCCGCTTCCAGATCGGCGCCCGCCTGGCGCACCTTGTACTCGAAGCTCTGCGGGTCGATGCGCGCGATCAACTGGCCGCTCTTCACCTCGGTGTTGAAGTCGGCGAACATCTCGACGATCTGCCCCGACACCTGGCTGCCGACGCTGACCTGCCGCACCGGATTGACCGTCCCCGACGACGAGACGGCCGCCTGCAGCGTGCCGCGCTCGATGGTCGCCGTGCGATAGCTCGCCGCGCCCTCGCCGCTGCGCGTGAACCACCATGCGGCGCCGCCCAGCGCGACTATCGCGACCACGGCAGTGACGATCCAGGCTCTTCTTTTCATTGCTTCTCTGACGAGGGTTGGGCAGCGCCGCTTCGCCGGTCCGGCGCGCAGCATCGTAGACAGGCAATGTAAAGCCGGGATGTCCGGACGGCCGCGAAACGCAGCGCGGTTTCGGCCGATGCCGCAACTACGTCGCGTTCAGGGCCGCGGATCGACACCCGCGCGCGCCGGCGAGCCGTCAGTCGAAGATCTCGCTCAGCCAGGATGTGCTGCGACGGCCGCCTTGCCGGCGCTTGCCGAAGTCCGAATCCTCGAACCCCGACCGCTCGGCGCGGGCCGCCGCGGGACGAGGCACCTCGCCGCTGGGCGCCTGCCCGCTCGAGAGCTGGATCAGCTTGTCGAGTTCGCCCCGGTCGAGCCACACGCCGCGGCAAGTCGGACAGTGATCGATCTCGATGCCCTGTCGTTCGGAGATCAGCAGCGTGGAATCCGGGCAGGTCGGGCATTTCATCGAAGCTCTCCTTCAGGTCGGGGTGACGCCGCGAGCGCTGGCATGCGCGCGAAGGGAATTCGGCGCAGCGCCGCGGTTGCGTGCAAGATGCGGTCTGCGCGCCGATCGGGCGCGATCTTTTTGCTTGCTGCGCCATCTTGACACGTCTTCCACCCGCCGCCGCCGAGTCCGCCACCGGCTCCGCCTCGCGCGAGCAGCGCGCGGCGCTGCTGCTTTCGTTCGCGCTGATCCTCGTCTGGGGCGCCAACTTCTCGGTGCAGAAGGTCGTCTTCGATGCGCTCACGCCGGGCGGCTTCCTGTTCGCGCGCTATCTGATCATGCCGGCCTGCGCGGTCGCGCTGCTGTGGCAGCGCTACGGCGTGCGCTGGCCGCGGCTGCCGCGCGACGAGTGGTGGGCGCTGCTCAAGCTCGGGCTGCTCGGCCATCTGATGCACGTCGGGCTCGTCACGTTCGGCATCTACTGGTCGACCGCGTTCTCGAGTTCGCTGATCCTCGCTTGCGGGCCGATCTTCACGCTCTTGATGCTGCGCCACGCGCGGCTCGAGGTGCTGACGCGGGCACAGATCGCAGGCGTCGGCGTCGCGGCGGCAGGCGTGCTCATGTTCCTGTCCGACAAGCTGCAGGGCGGGCGCTGGCAGGCGAGCAGCGGGGATCTGGTGCTGCTTGCCGCGGCAGCCTTCTTCTCCGCCTACACGGTGCAGGCCAAGCCGCTCATCGAGCGCCACGGCGGCGTACTCGTGATGACCTACGCGACGCTGCTCGGCAGCGTGCCGGTGCTGCTGCTTTCGATCCCGGCGGGCCTCGCGGTCGATTGGACGGCACTGCCGCCTGCGATCTGGGCCGGGCTGGGTTGGTCGATCGTGCTTTCGGCCTTCATCGGCTGGATCGTTTGGGGCTGGGTCACCGGGGGGCGGGGCGCCGCGCCCACCGCGCCGCTCGTCTACCTGATGCCGCCGGTGGCCGGCATCGTCGCCTGGTTCGCGACCGGCGAGACCTACACCGGCATCAAGCTCGGCGGCGCCGCGCTGACGCTCGCCGGCGTTGCCGTCGCGCAGTTCGCCCGCAGCAGCCCGCGCGCGCCGCTGCCCGAAGGCGTGACGGTGGTCGATTGAGCCTAGATTCGGCAGTTGACCGCTCTTCGCCGCCGGCCGCACCGCATGAACACCGACGTTTGCGCTCACGCTCACCTTCACCTCTTCGGCGAGAGCGCTACGCACCCGATCGAGCCACGCTGCGGCGCGCTGGCGGCGTTGCTCCTCCTCGCGGGCATGAGCCCGCGGCGTCGTCGCGCCTTGCCGGCACGCCGCATCGCGACCCGCTCGGGCGCGTCCAACCGCCGAATCTAGACTGACGATGGCCGCGCGCGAGACTCCCGGCCTGTTCACCGCGCCCGACGGCAAGCCGCGCTGCGCCTGGTGCGCGCCGAGCCCGGCCTATCTCCACTATCA
>CAZVNC010000028.1:0-7022 GCA_964628305.1 uncultured Ideonella sp. | reverse complement strand
CCGAATGGGGCTTTGCGGTGACCGACGACCGCCGCCTGTTCGAGAAGCTCTGCCTCGAGGGCTTCCAGTCCGGGCTGTCGTGGCTGACGATCCTGAACAAGCGCGACGCCTTCCGGCGCGCGTTCGCCGATTTCGACGCCCGCGCCGTCGCCCGCTTCACGCCGGCCGATGTCGAGCGCCTGCTGCAGGACGAGGGCATCGTGCGCCATCGCGGCAAGATCGAATCGGCGATCAACAACGCGCGGCGGCTGCTCGAACTGCAGGCCGAGTGCGGCTCGCTCGCCGCTTACGTGTGGCGCTATGAGCCGGCGCCGAAGAGCCGGCCCAGGCGGCTGACCTACGCCGCATTGAAGAACCTCGGCAGTTCTCCCGAATCGATCGCGATGGCGAAGGATCTGAAGCGCCGCGGATGGAGCTTCGTCGGGCCGACGACGGTCTACGCGTTCATGCAGGCGATGGGGCTCGTCAACGACCACATCGAAGGCTGCCACGTGCGCGCCGCCGCAGCGGATGCGCGGCAGCGCAAGCCCGTACCATAGAGCGTTGCTGCATCGAGACAGGGAGCCCGCGGGCATGAAAGCGACATGGCACGGCGCCGTCATCGCCGAGAGCGACGACACGGTGGTCGTCGAAGGCAATCATTACTTCCCCGAGGCGGCGCTCGATCGCCGCTTCATCGTCGCGAGCAACCATCGCAGCACGTGCGGCTGGAAGGGACAGGCGCACTACTACAGCCTGCTGGTCGATGGTGACCTGAACCCGGACGCCGTCTGGTTCTACCCCGAGCCGTTCGAAGCCGCCGCCACCGTCAAGGGCCGCGTCGCGTTCTGGAAGGGCGTCGAGGTTTCCTGAAGTCCATGCAAGACCTCGCCCTCACCGCCGTGCACCGGCGCCGCCTGCGCGAGATCTGGCGTTCGGCCGGTTGGCCGTGTCACGACCTGGTCGAGGTCGAACTGCTCGCCGCCGGGCTGCTCGAGCGGGTGCGCCAGCCAAGCGGCCACGAAACGCTGCGCGTGACCGATGCCGGCGTGCAGGTGCTCGCCGCGACAAGGCGCAACAACCAGGCGACGCGCTCGCGCCACGAAGCGCTCGTCGAACGCGTCGCGACCGAGATGGGGCGCGCCGGGCGCGTCGTCTGGCGCGGCCTGTCACTGCGTGCGCGCATCGCGACCCCCGAGGGCGGCGCGTGGCAGGTCGCGATGCCGGACGTGTTCTCGATCCGCCACACGACGGTGGAAGACTACGTCGAGCCAATCGTGCACGAGGTGAAGGTCAATCGCAGCGACCTGCTCTCCGACCTGCGGCGCGAGAACAAGCGCGCGGCCTACCTGTCGCTCAGCAGCGAATGCTGGTACGTGATCCGCGAAGGGATCGCGCAGGCCGACGAGATCCCGCCCGAATGCGGCGTGCTGGTCGCAGGTGTTGGGACGCTCGACGTCGCCCGGCCGGCGCCGCGGCGCGCGCAGCGGCTGCCGTTCGCGACCTGGATGGCGCTGGCGCGCGCGACGCCGGTCGAGGGCCGGCTCGACGAGGCGCAACTCTGGCTCGGCGACGCCGACATGCCGCTGCCATGAGAATCGGGATTGCAGGGATCGGCGCATCGGCCCGGCCGAAGGAGGAGTCATGATCCACCCGCTGCATCGCAACGCCCTCGCCGGCGCGCTGTTCGCCGCTTGCCTGAGCCTCACGGCGCCGACCGCCGTCTTCGCGGCAGCACCGCCGTCGCAGGCAGCGAGCCCGGACGGCGAAGTCGCCTGGCTGCCGGCGGCGAGCGACGCCGACGTCGAGCGCGCCTTCGCCCAGGCGCGCGCGCAGGGCAAGCCGCTGCTGCTGTACTGGGGCGCGAGCTGGTGCCCGCCGTGCAACCAGTTGAAGGCGACGCTCTTCAACCGGCAGGACTTCATCGAGCGCTCGCGCGCCTTCGTGCCGGTGCATGTCGACGGCGATCTGCCGGGCGCGCAGAAGCTCGGCACGCGCTTCAAGGTGCGCGGTTATCCGACGCTGATCCTCTTCAACCCGGCCGGCGCCGAGATCACGCGCCTGCCGGGCGAGGCCGATGCGCCACAGGTGATGCAGGTGCTGCAGCTCGGCATGGCGGGCGGCCGGCCGGTGGCCGCGGTGCTCGCCGACGCCAAGGCCGGCAAGCCGCTGTCGGCAAGCGAATGGCGGATGCTCGCCTGGTATTCGTGGGACACCGACGATGCGCAGCTCGTGCCCGAGGCCGATCGAGCCAACGAGCTTGCGGCGCTCGCGCGGGCCGCGCCGCCCAACGAGCCGCAGATCGCGACCCGGCTGTGGCTGAAGGCGCTCGCCGAAAGCGACGACGCGAAGGGCGTGGTGGCCGATGCTGCGCTGCGCGAACGGGTGATGAAGGTTCTCGCCGACCCGGTCGTGGCGCGCGCGCAGATGGACGTGCTGACGAACTGGCCGGTCGAGATCACGCGCGCGATCACGACCAAGCACGCCGGCGGCCAGCGCGCGGCGGTGCTCGCGGCTTACGAAACGGCGCTGCAGCGGCTCGAGGCGGACGCCACGCTGTCGCGAGCCGACCGCATGGGCGCGCTGCTCGGGAGGATCGAACTGGCGCGCATGGACACGCCCGACGACGCGAAGAGCGTCAAGCTGCCGCCGGCGCTCGTGAAGGATGTTCGCGCGCACGTCGAGCGCGACGATCGCGAGATCACCGACGGCTACGAGCGCCAAGCCGTCATCACGACGGGCGCCTACGCGCTGCGCCGCGCCGGGTTGATGAACGAGTCGGACGCGCTGCTGAAGGCCAATCTGGCGAAGAGCCACTCGCCCTACTATCTGATGTCGGCGCTCGCGAGCAACGCCAAGGCGCGCGGCGACAAGACCGGAGCACTGCGCTGGTACGAGGAAGCCTATCGCACCAGCCAAGGCCCGGCGACGCGCCTGCAGTGGGGCGCGAGCTACGTGAACGCGCTCGTCGAACTGTCGCCGCAGGACACGGCGCGTATCGAGCGCGCGGCGAGCGAATTGATCGCCGACGCCGCAAAACAGCCGAACGCGTTCTACGAACGCAGCGCGCGCTCGCTGCAAAGCGCCGGCCGCAAGTTGCAGGCCTGGAACGCGAACGGCGCGCACGCCGATGCGATCAAGCGCCTGCAGACGCAGCTCGGCGCGGTCTGTGCAGCGCTGCCGGCGCAGGACGCGCAACGCAACACCTGCGACGCGCTGCTGCGGGCCAAGCCGGCGGCCGGCTGACGCCGCGCGCCGGCCGGCGCGCGAGGTGCTACTTCAGCAGGCCCTCTTCCTTCATCGCCTGCTGCAGCCCGGGCCGGGCCGCGACGCGCGCCATGAACGCGCCGAGATGGGCGAGATGCGAGATGTCGATGCCGGTCGGCTGGGTCCAGCGCGTCAGCACGAACAGGTACGGATCGGCGACCGTGAACTGATCGCCCATCAAGTAGTCCTTGCCGGCGAGCCGGGAGTCGACCCAGGCGAGCTGGTCGGCGAGGCGCGCCTTCGCGACCGGCTTGAAGTCTTCCGGCGTCGCCGGGTTGAACAGCGGCGAGAAGCCCTTGTGCACTTCGCTCGTCAGGAAGTTCAGCCACTCCTGCAGCCGGTAGCGCGCCATCGTGCCGTTCGCCGGCGCGAGCTTGCTGGCCGGCGCCAGATCGGCGAGGTACTGGACGATCACCGGACCCTCGCTGAGGCGTTCGCCGTTGTCGAGTTCGAGCAGCGGCACCGAGCCCTTGCTGTTGATCGTGTAGTAGTCGGTGCCATCGGCGAGCTTGTGGGTCTTGGTGCTCGCGAGGACGAGCTCGCATTCGAGGCCGGCCTCGAGCAGCACGATATGCGGCGACAGCGAGCAGGCACCGGGGCTGTAGTAGAGCTTCATCGAATGACGTCCGAGGATGATGGAGGCCGCGACGATAGCGCGATACGCTCGGCCCTGCGCGCTTCGTGGCAGCTTCGCGCGCAGGCACGAGCCCTATAATCCGCACGTTTTTTTGCGCGCCGCGCGCGGCCCTTCAGTGCTGCGCCAAGGCCGAAAGCACCCAGATTTCGAGGACCCCATGAGCGACGCCCACAACGATCACGACGAAGCCCACGAAGGACCGATCAAGACCCCGAAGCAGCTCGTCGCGACCGTGTTCTTCGCGTTCGCGATCCCGATCGTCGTGCTGTCGATGCTCGCCATCTATGTGGGCAACGAGACCCGTCCCGCCGCCGGCAGCGACGCGTTCGATCGCGAAGCGATCGCGCGGCGCCTGCAACCGGCCGGCACGATCGAGATCGCGCAAGGCGGCGGAGCCGCGGTCGTACATACCGGCGAGCAGGTCTACACCGCGCAATGCAGCGCCTGCCATGCGACGGGCGCGGCCGGCGCGCCCAAGTTCGGCGACGCCGCAGCCTGGGGCCCACGCATCAAGACCGGCTACGACGCCTTGCTGCATTCGGCGCTGAAGGGCAAGAACGCGATGCCGCCGCAAGGCGGCGGCAGCTTCGCCGACTTCGAGATCGGCCGCGCCGTCGTCTACATGGCGAACGACGCCGGCGCCAAGTTCCAGGAGCCGGCCGCGCCGGCAGCAGCGGCATCGGACGCAGCCTCGGCGCCGGCTTCCGAACCCGCGAAGTAGCGCTCGCGCGGCGCACTGCAGCCGGCCGCGATTCGACAAGGGGAGCTTCGGCTCCCCTTTCTCATTTCCGCGCGCTATCGGCCTTCGGGCTGAGCCGGAAACCGAAGCGCTGCGGCAGTTCGGCAAAGGCAACGTGTCGCGGCGCCCACAGGCCGGCTTCGATCGCGTTCGCGGCGTCGAGCATGTCCTGCGTGTGGACGATGCCCAGGCCCCGGTCGCAGGCGAGGAAGAGCCGCCCCTGCTCGTCCTGCCAGCTCTCGACAGGCGCCGCCGGTGCGCCGCAGTGGTCGTGCACTTGCACCGCCCGGCCCGATGAGCGCACTCGCCAGACCCACGGTGCGGCCTCGAGTTCGACGTAGACGCGCTGCGGCCCGTTCTGGAAGAACCAGCACCCGTTCTCGTCGGCGGCGTAGTTGCGCTCGATGAACTCGCGCAGCTTCTCGTGCTCGATGCGGCTGCCCTTGACGGCCGGGAACGGTCCGGCTGCCTGGGCACGGTCGTCGCGCAGGTACCAGTCGCCGCGCGCGTCGAGCGCGAGCCAGCCGTAGCAGGCCGGCACGTTGGGCCACTTCTTCAGCGCAGCGCGGACGATCTCATCCATGGGGCGGATGATCGCTCAGCTCTCCTGCTGCGCCCAGCGCATGACCGCGTCGGGAATGGTGAATACGTGGCCCGGCGGTGCCCCGGCCGGAAACCCGGCGTGGCCGCCGTGCGCCGGTTGCCAGAGCGTGACGCGCGGCCCGGCCTGTGCGGCGGTCGGCAGGCTCGCCGCCGGCACGAAGGGGTCGTTGCGGGCGTTGACGACGAGCGCCGGGATGCGGATGCGATCGAGCTGCGGCTTGGCCGATGCGCGCGCCCAGTAGTCCTCGGTGTCGCGAAAGCCGTGCAGCGGCGCGGTGAAGAGGTTGTCGAAGGCGTACAGGTCGCGCGCGGCGAGCATCGCTTCGCGATCGAAGAGCCCCGGATGTTGCGCGAGCTTGGCGAGCGCCTTCGGCCGCATCGTGCGCAGGAACATGCGCGAGTAGACCAGCCGGTTGAAGCCGCGCCCGATCGCGTGCCCGCCGGCCGCGAGGTCGATCGGCGACGAGATCGCGCACACGCAGCGCGCGACCCGCGCCGCGCCATCGCCCGCCTCCTCGGCCCAGCGCAAGAGCGCATTGCCGCCGAGCGAGATGCCGACCGCGACCAGCGGGCCCGGGCTGCGTGCGCGCAGGCGCTCGAGCATCCAGCCGACCTCCTCGAAGTCGCCCGAATGGTAGGCCCGCGGTGCGAGGTTCAGCTCGCCCGAGCAACCCCGGAAGTGCGGCACCGCGAACGCCCAGCCGTGATTGCGCGCCCAGTGCGCGAAGGCCTGCGCGTAGTGGCTGGCCGACGAGCCTTCGAGGCCATGAAACAGCACGAGCCAAGGGGGCGCGTGCCACGGCCCGCCGGTCGCGGGCGGCGCGGCGCACTGAAAGTCGACGTCGACGAAGTCGCCGTCCGGCGTGTCCCAGCGTTCGCGGCGATAGACCGGCGCGCTGCCCTCGAAGCGGCGCGCGAAGAGCGCGGGCCAGATCGTCTGCAGGTTGCCGCCGACGAAACCCGAGCCGGCGAGCCAGCGCGGCGCGCGGTAGGCATGCATCGATCGCGCGTCAGTGGATCGCCGACGATGGCGGCGCCGCCTCGACCGGCTCGCCTGCCATGTTCGGGCTGGCGTGGTGCGCGACGAGGCGCCAGCCGAGCGCGGTCATGGCGTAGACGTTGGTCGCATCGACGTGCACCGAGCGCAGCCCCTGGGCAGCCAACACGCCGACGCGCTCGACGACGCTGTGCACCGCGGTCGATCCAGTCCGCAGGCGGCGCGTATTCTCGGGCCAGACGTCGACCGGGCCGTGCGCGAACATGCGCTCGTAAGAGGCGCGGATCGCCGCCGTCCCGATCAGACGCGGCCAGCCAGGGTGAACGCAGACGACCTCCTCGTCCTCGGCCCAGGCCGACATCAGCCGAGCGATGTCGCCCTGCTGCAGGGCCTCGTAGAAGCGGGCCTCGGCCTCCTCGGGGGAACCGGGCGCGGAAGGCGGGAACTCGGCCATGCTCAGTGCGGTGTTCGACGCTGTTCGGCACACAAAACCGCGTCTTTGCCGCCTTGGCGGCGTTGCAAATCCTCGCGATACCTACGGGTATCGCTGCGGTCTGCGCCTTGCCAGAACGGCAAATCCATCGGTTTTCTTAAGTGCCTCACAGTATCGAACACTTCACTAGCGGAACACGACCGTCTTCGGCCCGTTCATCAGCACGCGATGTTCGACGTGCCAGCGCACCGCGCGCGCGAGGACGACGCTCTCGACGTCGCGCCCGACGGCGGCCAGATCGTCGGCGTTCAGGCTGTGGTCGACGCGGGCCACGTCCTGCTCGATGATCGGGCCTTCGTCGAGGTCG